>JBBQKX010000013.1:0-36400 GCA_038327315.1 Burkholderiales bacterium
GCCCATGATGGCGACGAACTCACCCTTGCCGACGGTCAGATTCACATCTTTGAGGGCAGGAAAATCTCCCGCGCTAGTCGCGTAAGACTTACTCAGATCCTCGATATGAATGACTTCTTCAGCCATCAGAACATTCTCCGCTGCGGTGCTGCGGCGCTAGCTTTGGACTTGTCATCTGCATTGCCTTCGCTAATCACAATCTGGTCACCGGCCTTGAGTTCACCTGCAACCACCTCAGTATTGCGGTTGTCGGTGATGCCGAGTTGCACACTAACAGGCACCAATTGTTTGCCTCGGATCACAAAGACTTTGCCACTGTAGCCTTCGCGCTTTCCTGCACCCGTTTTCTCCTTGGGCTTGGAGTCTACGAAGTTCGCTGGCTTGAAACGTAAAGCGGCATTGGGTATCAGCAAAACGGCTTTACTTTCCGCTACTGCGATGCTCACGTAGGCGGTCATGCCAGGTAGCAATATCTGCTCAGGATTCTCGACATTGATGACAACATCATAAGTCACCACGTTTTGCAGGGTAGTGGGGTTAAGGCGCACCCGTTTGACCACACCATGGAAGTTAAGATTTGGGAAGGCATCCACTGTGAATCGAACTGACAAGCCCTCATGTATGCTGCCTATGTCAGCTTCAGCAAAATTGGCATCGATCTGCATATTAGATAAATCTTGCGCAATCTTGAACAGAGTAGGGGTCTGCAAACTCGCAGCGACGGTCTGCCCTACATCTACTGTTCTATCCACTACCACCCCAGAAACGGGTGAGCGTATGACGGTATAGGCTAGATTGGCCTTATCTTTTTCTACGGCGGCCATTGCCAGCTTTAAGGCTGCCTCTGCAGAGCGCTTGGCCTGTATAGAGGTCTCTAGATCCAGACGAGAAACATATTCCTGAGCATATAAGCCACGGTTGCGGGCCTCATTGGCGGTTGCGAGGTCCAACATCGCTTGTGCGCTTTGTACGTTGGCATGACTTTGCTTCTGCTGTGCAGCTAGCAATGCATCATCTAGCTCCAACAACACCTGACCTTTTTCGACCTTGCTATTGAAGTCCACATAAAGCTTCTTAACTGTGCCGGATACCTGAGTACCGACGTTCACTAGTGACACAGGATTGATGGTGCCATTGGCAGAAACGGTCTTGCTCACGTCTCCAGTTTCCAGTTGTTGCGTTTTATATTGCTGCTCCAATGGCAGTTGATTGAGTCTTTGGTAGCCATACCAAGCGGCCGCAACTATTACTGCCAGCAGCATGGTCCAGACTAGTTTTGAGCGAAATAGATTCTTCATCATGGTGCCTTCACGGGAGTGATTTCGGTAACTGCGATAGGGGTCTCATCAGACAATCTTTGTATTAGATCACCGTCCAGATTTCCCATCGCTTGCGCCAAGGTGGCGCGACTAATGTTCCAATTCAATCGCGCCTGTATGTTTTGCAGACGTGCACTGGCCAAAGAACTTTGCGCATTCAACACATCCAGCATGAGACCCACACCTGCATGGTAGCGCCCCAACGTCATCTGCTCAGACTGTGTTGCGCTGTGTACCAAGTCGAACGTGGCGTGCAAAGCCTGTGTGGCAGTAGTCAGATTTTGATACGCAGTCCACACATCGAGCGCGACTTGTAATCTGAGTTTATCCAGTTGCGCCTGTTTAACCTCTGCCTGAGCTTCGGCAGAACGAATACGATAGGTAGGGGCATATCCGGAGAAAATGGGCACGCTCAAATTCACTCCCAAAGTCGAACTATGCCCCCAAGGGCTGCCCGAGATACCTTGGTAACCGGTTGTGGCACCCAAGCTGATACTGGGGCGGCCAGCCGCGCGCGCAGCATCAGTAATTGCTTGAGCCGCTTGTAACTGCGCTGCCGCCGCCTGAAGGTCGGGACGTTGCTTGCGTGCCTGTTCGATCAGTGCATGTACATCTTGTTCGAAATTGTCTGGCACATCTTGACCATGCTCGGCAATCAAGGTCACTGGATAGCCAGCCTCTAGACCAAGTAGATTAGCCAGAGTGCCCTGGACATTCTGATGCGCTCCCTCGGCCGTGATGTGGTTCAGTTTGGCTTGAGAGTAGGCCGTCTGTGCGGAATATTTATCGGTGGGTGTAGCACTACCTGCTAAATATCGAGCATTCGCGGCGGCAAAGCTTGCTTGCGCAGCAGTCTCTGCCAGTTTTGCAGAATCAACTGCCGCCAGTGTCGCCTGACTCTGGAAATAGGCTTGCACAACAGCTAAGAAGATCGCTTGTACCGTACTGTCCTGTGTATATCCTGCTGCCGCCAATAGCTGCTTGGCACTCTCCAAATTTGCTGCGCGTGCGCCAAAGTCATAAATCAGATAGGAAAGTGATAATCCTGCGTTGCGTTGGTTATAGGCATTCCCATTCACAGGCCAGTTACGACTTAATCCTGCATTCAGCGTCAAACTGGGCAAGTAGGCTGCTCGATTGATACCCACTTGAGCAGCTTGTACTCGTGCACTGGCCCAAATTTCACGAGTCTGGGGGTTGTTACATAGCGCTAGATTCACACTATCAAATAGATTGAGCGCATGTTTGGGTGAAATATCTTGGCATGGGTCGCCCTGGGCTTCGTTCAAACGCAAAGATGGTTTGAGAGGAAGGGCGTCTTGAGTGCCCAGCGGGTCGTTACTGGCTGAGGCGATGGTGCTACAAAGCGCTATGAGCACGCTAAATATATAGCGATAGTGGCAAATGTGCATGAAAGTAATACGTAGGAATATTAATTAGATTGTAGTCGCTTGAGGCTAGTTAAAATTAGAGTTTTTGTAAAAAAAAGAGTTTAAAACACCCTAATCCTAAACAAGATGTAACAGCATCGTTGCGTAATTGTTAAAAAGTGTAAGATAATAACCCCGTCCGGAATTGGCAATCTCGTTGAATCGTCTTGGTGTCGCGTGTAACGCGTGGCTAGGTAAGTCGGATCTTCCGATTGTGTCGCTGGGCTAAGAGCAAAAATCTTACATTCAATCGAGGAAAAAATATGAAATCTATCATCGCAAGTTTGGCAGTGGCAGCAGGTCTGATGGTTGCAGGTTCAGCATTGGCAACAGATATGCCTGCTGAAGGTAAGAAGAAGTGCGGCGCTTGCCACGCGATCGACAAAAAGGTTGTTGGTCCAGCTTGGAAAGATGTTGCAGCTAAGTACGCTGGTAAAGCTGATGCTGAAGAAACTTTGGTTAAGAACATCACTCACGGTGGTTCTTTCGGTTGGAAGTTCGGTTCTATGCCTCCTAAAGGTATGGGCGCATCTGACGCTGAGATCAAGTCTTTGGCTCACTTCATCGTTGGCCTGAAGTAATTGCCAATAGCATGACAAAAAGCCGGCGCAAGCCGGCTTTTTTACGACTGTAGCTTTGCAAGCTCTCTATACTGCAAGACAAACAAGTATTTCTATTACGATTAATAGGGCTGTTCAGTAAGGGATAGCTTGAGAATGGATTATGAATATACCAATAGCTAGAAGGGGTGCACCACCGTACGCATTTTGCGTGAAACTAGGAGAGCTTTGTTGGTGTATTGAAGCTATTTACTTGAAGAGCCACAACTATCAATCAACACAATATTAATGCTCAAAAACGGGCAAGACAGAGACTAAAAATTGACGTACTCTACTCGGCCAACATCGCAGTCAACTAAGGGGGAAACATGAACAGAAGAGAATTGTTGTTAGGGGGCCTAGCTGTGGCAGGTAGCTCATTGATGGGCAGTGCGATGGCTGAAGAACATATGCATGATATGAAGGCCCACGATATGCCTGCGCATGAGCATCATCATGACGCACCTTATGCAGCCCTGGCCTTGGCCACTTCGGACTGTTTACAGAAAGGTCAGGCGTGTCTGAGTCACTGCCTGGTGCTATTGGGTGACGGCGATAAATCGATGGCAGCTTGTGCGCAAAGCGTGAATCAGATGATGGCATTGTGTGGTGCATTGCAGCAACTGGCGAATCAAAATTCCAAACATTTGATGCGTGTGGCAGCAATTGCAATGGATGTGTGTAAGCAGTGTGAAGACGAGTGCAAGAAGCATGCTGACAAACATGAGGTATGCAAAGCATGTGGTGAAAGCTGCGCTGCTTGTTATAAAGAATGCAAAAAAATAACCATCTAACTTTGTCTGCATCAAGCTAAACGAGCTGTTGTTAGGCTCGTTTGGCTTGATGTGATTGTATTAAAGTGCTAATAACAACACCCCAATTTTCTGAAAGTTTGCCGCCGATACAACGCATCGCGTTAATCGCGTTGGTGTTGTGCGCGCATCTCGCGGTATTGGGTTCGTGGGCGAGTGTAAAACAAACCTTACAGCCTCCACATGAAATGTCGGTGAGCATGATGATGCCTGCATCGCCTGAGGTTATACCTGCTCCGCCCGTACCCGCACCATCGCTTGTTCCTGCCAAACCAAAGGTGCAAGTGCTTGAGCAGGCGATGCCACAAATCGTCGTTGCACCCGTTACTGCCATCGCTACGGAGCCTAATGCTATACCTGATGATGCCGCGCCACTCACATCATCTTTACCTGATCGCGAGCCAGATTTTCAAGCGGTATATCTCAATAATCCCACGCCTTCTTATCCTATGGCGGCACGCCGCATGGGCTGGGAAGGGAAGGTCATCGTCAGTGTAGAGGTGTTGGCGAATGGCACTGCGGGGCAAGTGAAACTACATCAGAGCAGCGGTCACGACATCTTAGATAATGCCGCCATGCAAGCTGTGCGCAGTTGGAAGTTTGTTGCAGCGCGTCATGCTGGGCTTTTAATCGACAAATGGTTTTTAGTCCCCATTCCTTTTATTTTGGAAGAACACGAATGAATCTTTTTGCTGCTACAGCCTCTCCAGTCGTTAATGGTACCTTAGCTGTGCTGATTATCTTTTCCATAGTCACGTGGTCGATTGCCTTGACTAAGTTGTACCAACAATGGCGGGATAATCAAGCCGATAAAGCCTTTACCACTGCATTCTGGGCGGCAAAGGAGTGGCAACGTGCTGCACAAACCAGTGCTGATATGAGTGGTAAACATGCCTACCTTGCGCAAGCAGGTTTCGCTGAATTGCGTGATGCGCAGCAACAAAGTGGCGCAATGCAACACTTAGGTTCACCTCAAGACGGCTTGGAGCGAAGTCTGCGGCAGACCGTGCAGAATTTGCAGCGCCAATTGGAAAGTGGCTTGGCAACTTTAGCCAGCATCGGTTCGACCGCGCCATTCGTTGGATTGTTCGGCACGGTGTGGGGGATCATGCATGCGCTACAAGGCATAAGTGCCACAGGTTCAGCGAGTCTCGATGTGGTCGCAGGACCAATAGGTGAAGCGTTGATTGCCACCGCCATTGGTATCGCCACGGCTTTGCCTGCGGTGTTGGCCTACAACTTCTATTTGCGTCGTATGAAATTATCTGTAGCTGATTTGGAAAATTTTGCACACGACTTTATGCGCTTAGCGGCGAAGCACGATTATAAAATCTAGGTGACTCAGCATGGCTTTTCAAAATAATTCTGGTCAGGAGATGATGAGCGAGATTAACGTCACGCCCTTGGTGGATGTGATGTTGGTGTTGCTGGTAGTGTTTATCGTGACCGCACCATTACTGACCCAAGCAGTGGGTGTTAAGCTGCCCAAGACTGTAGCGACGGGCTCGTCAGCACCTACCAAGCAAAAGATCGTGAGTATTGATGCGCAGGGGGTAGTGAGATTAGGCGACATTGTGGTGAATGATGATGAGCTCCAACAACAACTGACCGTATTAGTAGAAGCACAAAAAAACTTTGAGTTGCACGTACATGCCGATGCTATTGTGCCTTATGGGCGTGTAGCGCAAGTCATGTCGATTGCGCAAAAGTCGAAAGTCGATAAGCTATCCTTCATGAGTATTGCTGAAAACTAATACTAGTCGTTTGAGTTTCCCTGATTGGAGTTCAAGATGAAGGTCGGTATCCCTAAAGAGATTAAAACCAATGAAAATCGTGTTTCATTGGTACCTAGTGGGGCGGGTACTTTAGTTGCAGCTGGTCATGTGGTACTGATAGAAACAGGTGCGGGTCTTGGAAGTGGTTTCACAGATGCCCAGTACGAAGCCATGGGGGCTTACATCGCTCAAAGTGCTGAAGAGGTCTGGGACTTGGCCGATCTAATCGTAAAAGTCAAAGAACCGCTCAAATCTGAGTGGTCTCTTATTCGTCCAGGGCAGGTTATATTTACTTATTTCCATTTCGCCGCCAGCGAAGCTTTGACCCGCGCGCACATCTCATCGGGGGCCGTGTGTATCGCATACGAAACTGTCGCTTTGCCCAATCACGAACTGCCACTACTGACACCAATGTCCGAGGTTGCCGGCCGCATGGCGGTGCAGGAGGGAGCTAAGTATCTAGAAAAACTTTATGGTGGGCGGGGTATTTTGCTCGGTGGAGTACCAGGTGTACAGCCCGGTAAAGTTGTCGTCCTAGGTGGCGGTACGGTAGGTGTTCATGCAGCAAAAATGGCAGCAGGACTAGGCGCTCAAGTCATCATTTTGGATATATCACTAGAAAGATTGCGTTACCTAAGTGATGTGATGCCAGCTAATGTACAGATGATATTGTCCAATCGGCACAATATCCTAGAGCAGATTTCGACTGCTGACCTTGTTGTAGGTGCAGTGTTGGTACCCGGCGCACTCGCACCAAAATTGATTAATCGAGAAGATCTCAAATTCATGCGTCCGGGTACTGTACTGGTCGATGTCGCCATAGACCAAGGGGGCTGTTTCGCCACCAGTCACGCAACCACACACGAGCAGCCAACTTATATCGTCGATGGGATTGTGCATTATGCTGTGGCCAACATGCCAGGTGGACTACCTATGACCAGCACTTTGGCATTAACCAATGCAACACTACCTTATGTCTTACAGTTGGCGAATCTGGGTTATCAAAAAGCACTCAAATCTTCACCCGCCTTGATGCAAGGGTTGAATATCATTCACGGCATCGTCACCCATCAGAAAGTCGCCGAGGCATTTGGATTAGCTTATCATCCCGCTGAAGCTTGTCTCGATTAACTTATTTTAGGACGGGTCATAGAACGCAAAAAAGCACGCCTAGGCGTGCTTTTTAATCGTACTAACTAGATGCTAGCTTATCGGCTGTTACCACCGAAACCACCGCCATTGCCGCCACGGTTACCGCCAAAGCCGCTTGGACGGTCGCCAGTGCGACGAGGAGCGCTGTTGCCACCACCACGGTTTTCACCGAAGCCGCGACCGCTGTTATTGCCAAAACTACGCTCTTGTGTGCGTGCTTGACCGCCAAAACCTTGGCTGTTGTTACCAAACCCTTGACCTGTGCGCTGACCGCCAAACCCTTGACCTTCACGACGAGGAGCAGGTGTGTGACGGCTGTCAGGTGCTGTATGGTGTGGAGCTGCAGTGTTTACGCCGAAGCCTGCTGAACGATTACCGAAGTCACGGTTACCACCACCAAAGCCACCAGCGTTACCACGGTTACCGCCTTCGCGATTACCTGCATAGCCGCCGCCTTCGCGATTACCTGCATAACCACCGCCTTCGCGATTACCTGCATAACCACCGCCATTACCACGATTGCCACCGCCATTACCGCCACCGAAACCACCGCTACGACGTGGGCCGCGATCATTGGAAGGAGCGCTGGTACGAAGTTTGTACTTTGGCTCCAGACCTTCGATTGTGTGCATCTTGATGGTTTGTTCTGTGTAACGCTCGATACGCTTGAGCATCTGTGCATCACGGTTAGACGCGAAGGAGATCGCGATACCGTTAGAGCCACCACGACCTGTACGACCGATACGGTGTACATAATCCTCTGCAAACTTAGGCAAATCGAAGTTAATCACGTGAGTGATGCCACGTACATCGATACCACGAGCAGCCACGTCAGTCGCAACCAAGATACGAACTTGACCGTTGCGCAAGCTCACCAAAGTGCGGTTACGCTCACGCTGGCTCATGTCGCCATGCAGTGCGGCAACAGAATGGCCTTGAGCAGACAATTGATCAGCAATGGAATCCGCATCACGTTTCGTCGCAGTAAAGACTACAGCTTGGTTTAGCTCCGCATCGGACAACAGATGGTTCAACATCTTGTTCTTATGCGCAACGTCATCAGCAAACATCATGCGTTGTTCAATGTTCTCATGCTTAGCCTTAGCTGCAGAGATAGAAAGACGCTTAGGTGACTTCAATAGACGGGAGGCCAAATTACCAACCACGCCATCCAAAGTCGCCGAGAACAACAGAGTTTGACGTGTTGTTGGAGTTGCTGCAGCGATACGCTCTACGTCATCAACGAAACCCATATCCAGCATGCGATCCGCTTCGTCCAAAATCAGCATTTCCAAACGAGAGAAGTCGATACGACCACGTTCTAGATGATCAATCAGACGGCCTGGCGTCGCTACCAAGATATCAACTTGGCCAGCTAACATGCGATTTTGTACTGGATAAGGCATACCACCCAAGATGCTAATGATCTTAAAGCGCATGTTCTTACCGTACTTGCTTGCTGCGTCGCAAACCTGTTGTGCCAATTCGCGTGTAGGTGTCAGTACCAAAACACGTGGACCTTTGCTACCAGGCACTGTAGATGGAGTGGATAGACGTTGCAGTGCAGGCAATATGAATGCCGCAGTCTTGCCGCTACCGGTTTGTGAAGAAGCCATGAGGTCTTCACCAGCCAATACCAGAGGAATAGCCTCGGATTGAATCTGAGTTGGTTCTGTGTAACCTGTTTCTGCGATTGCTTTGAGGATAGATGCGTGCAGATTCAGATCTTCAAATGTTGATTTTGTTGTTGTAGCTGTTATAACTTCAGACATGTTGCTTCCTTTTATCAAAGGGAACCAAAGTCGCGCACTCTACGAATTACATGCAGCATTGAGCTGTATGCAACGTTCAAGCATATCGAACTAATAAGTTCCCTTGGGTAAGCGCAGGTAGTAGACCACCCCTAGTGGGTGGAGGATAGACCGGCGCACAAAACATCGTTGCTAACCGGAAAACCCTAGTACCTATACTGCTAGGCGGTGGAGTTTATATAGACAGGCGCGATTTAAATACGCGCGAGAGATAGGTCAGATAACGATGAACTAAATGCCACTGTGTGTGACAAGCCGCGCATTATAGGCTAATAAATAATTAAAGCTAGCTAAATCTTTAGGTTTGACAACTTAACTAGTCGCATTCACCTTATGTACGTTCCAACAGACCACACCCCATATCGCGAAATCCTGTTCGGGTTTGACTGAGATCTCTGGGTAATCTGGATGTGCAGCACGCAAGACTGTGCCTTGAGTGGTATAGCACAATTGCTTGACCGTGAATTCCCCGTCTAGCACTGCGATAACTATCGTGCCATGTGCAGCCGGTGTAGCACGATCCACGACCAGTAAGTCTCCATCATAAATGCCCATGCCGCGCATCGACTCACCTGTGACACGCATGAAAAATGTCGACTCGCGGTGTTCGACCAAGTGCTCATCTAAACTCATATGGTCTTGTATCTCATCGCTCAATGGAACAGGCAGTCCAGCCGATACTGCACAGCGTAGTAGCGCACGTTGACGGTGGAATAGTTCTTTATTCGGATAGGTTAATGACAATAAGGATGCCGGTGTGGCACGACGTTGGTTGGTTTGAGTGCTAGCCATCTATCTATCTCCGATATTTACGTATCAAGCCGACCAATACCCCGAATATTTCCATACTCCCTTGTGGTCTGATTACTGGGAATGCAGGATTGGCAGGGCGCAATATAAATTGGCCACGCTCTTTATCCAGTGTTTTGAGGGTGAATTCGTTATCTACGATTGCCACGACGATGTCGCCGATATTGGCTGTCATGCGTTTTTCCACTACTGCGACATCACCATCATGGATGCCTGCATCTATCATGGACTCGCCTTTGACAGTAATCAGAGTGGTTTTAGAAGGTGTGTCGATGAGCATATCGTCGATGACAAAATACTCACCTTCGTTCGATATCGCTGCAGTCGGCATACCGGCTTGCACGGTTGACTCCGCCAATGGGCGCGCAAAGAAGTTACGTGTAGGGACCCAAACTGCATCCGGTGTACGCTCCAAGAATCCAGCTGCGCACAAACGGTCAAGTATAGCTTTGACCCAAGACTTAGAAGTGATACCCAGTACTTCGCAAAGTTTTGCGTAGGACGGGATGCTTTTCCATTCAGCGTAATAATCCTGAAGCTTGCTGAGATACTCGCTATCTTTGGGGTTGAAATCAGTCATGGCAAATCACCTACAGAACGAACGTACTGCGAACTGTAAAGAACGAACGTTCTTTTGTCAACCATTAATCTGAGTGATGAGGCAGTACTATTGGGAGGAATTAGTACTCAGTATATTTCTTGGCGCTACCACGAACTTTATCAGCCGGATATTTCTCTGCGTTCAATACCAGCTTATCTTGGGCGGCGGACATGAGATCAACACCTAGGGTATCGGCGAGACGAATCAGATAGAGCAAGACATCTGCCATCTCATGACTGATCTCAAGTTTGGTTTCGGAACTTAGTTGGGAGGACTGCTCAGTCGTCAGCCATTGGAAGTGCTCAATCAACTCAGCAGCCTCGACCATCAAGGCCATACTGAGATTCTTAGGTGTGTGAAATTGTTCCCAATCACGCTCTGCCGCAAAAGTACGCAATTTATCACGCAATATCTGCAGGTCAGAGCTCATGGATTTAGTTTAACTATAGAGAGTTACGCTGCTGATAATGATGAATCAATCCATTAGTCGATGCATCGTGTGGAGTCATAGTGGCAGAGACTGGCAACTCTTTTAATATCTTCGCTGCTAGTTGTTTACCCAATTCCACACCCCATTGATCAAATGGGTTGATATTCCAAATCACGCTCTGCACGAACACTTTATGTTCATAGATTGCGATAAGCATCCCTAGCGTATGCGCATCTAGTTGATCCACAAGTATCGTATTGGTAGGTTTATTGCCAAGGAATACCTTGTGTGGCAATAAGGCTGACAAGGCTGGTTCTGACATCCCTTGGGTTTCAAGTTCGGCCTTAGCTTGCTGCTCGGTCTTACCAACCATCAAAGCTTCGGTTTGTGCGAAACAGTTGGCAATCAGGATATCGTGGTGTTCACCTAAAGGATTCTGGCTACGCATAGGCGCGATGAAGTCGCAGGGTATTAAGCGCGTTCCCTGATGTATCAGTTGATAGAAAGCATGCTGACCATTAGTCCCAGGTTCACCCCATACTTCCATGCCGGTATCATAGTCGACAGCATTACCTTCACGATCAACGCCTTTGCCATTACTCTCCATATCCAACTGTTGCAAGTAAGCTGCAAAACGGTGCATATATTGATCATAGGGGAATACGGCATTGGATTCGGCATGGAAAAAATTACCATACCAAACGCCCAACATCGCCATCAACACGGGGACGTTCTTATCCAAGGGAGCATGACGGAAATGCTCGTCCATCGTGTAAGCACCTTCGAGTAGCTCTTCGAACTTATCCATGCCCAAGTACAAAGCAATAGGTAAACCAATCGCTGACCACAGGGAATAACGTCCGCCTACCCAGTCCCAGAATTCAAACACATTGTCTGGATTGATACCGAACTTAGCAGTCGCCCCTAGGTTGGTTGAGACCGCTGCGAAATGTTGTGCCACCGCTTGATCATTTCCTAGTTGCTCTACCAACCATGCGCGTGCTGAACGTGCATTAGTCAAAGTCTCTTGGGTGGTGAACGTCTTGGAACTGACCACAAAGAGTGTGGTTTCCGCATTGACCTTTTTCAGAGTCTCGCAAAGATGGCTGGCATCAATGTTGGATACAAAGTGCACACGCAAATCTTGAGACGCAAAGGATTTTAGTGACTCACAAACCATCAACGGGCCCAGATCTGAGCCCCCTATACCGATGTTAACGATGTCAGTGATACGTTTACCGGTATAGCCTAGATGCTTACCGCCACGAACCGCATCGCTGAATTGACGCATCAAACCCAATACACGACGCACATCGGGCATCACATCCTTACCATCCACTAAAACTGGACGATCGGAACGATTGCGCAAAGCGGTATGCAAGGCAGCACGGCCTTCCGTGCTATTGATTTTTTCACCTGCGAACATACCCTCGATATGTGCAGATAATCCAGCTTGTTGAGCTAAATTCATCAGTAAACGTACAGTCTCGTCATTGATGCGATTCTTGGAGTAATCGAACAACAAGTGATTCAGGCGAACTGTGAATTTTTCAAATCGCACATTATCTTCTTGGAACATTTGACGCATATGTTTAGCGCGAAGAATGTCGTAATGCGCGCTGAGTTCTTGCCAAGCAGGTGATAGGGTAAGTTTTGACATATTGAACGGCGGTACTTTGAATTAGGCCTCGGAAACCAGAATGACACCAGCTAGGGGGGGCACAGTGATCTCGGCAGAATAGGGTTGATCCATCCATGGCGTAGGCTCGGCATGAATAACCTTACCATTTCCCATATTGCTGCCTGAGTAGTATTCAGAATCACTATTGAACATTTCCCTATAGCCGCCCATAGCAGGTAAGCCGATACGATATTGCTTTCGAGGGATGGGTGTCAGATTGAGTGCTACAGTCACACTAGAACCGTCTCTGGCCTTACGCTGATAAGACAACACTGAGTGACTAGCATCGTTGCAATCCAGCCATGAGAAACCTTCATGCGCAAAATCCAGCTCATGTAGGGCAGGGACGTCGCGGTATAGTTTATTCAGATCATGTGTCAGATTTTGCATGCCACGATGGAAAGATTCACCCAACTGCCACCACTCCAATTCCCACTTGGATTGCCATTCGCGCCCTTGGGCAATCTCATTGCCCATGAAATTCAGCTTCTTACCAGGGTTGGTCATCTGGTAAGTCAGCAATAAACGCAGGTTGGCGAACTTCTGCCATCCATCTCCCGGCATTTTGGAAAGTAAGGAGCCTTTACCGTGTACCACTTCATCATGCGAAAACGGCAAGACGAAGTTCTCGGTATAAGCATAGACCTGACCGAAAGTCAGTTCATTATGGTGATAGCGTCTATGAATAGGGTCATGTTTGAAGTAACCCAAGGTATCGTTCATCCAGCCCATATTCCATTTAATGGAGAAGCCCAATCCACCCATATAAACTGGACGTGATACGCCCGGCCATGCAGTAGATTCTTCAGCCATAGTCAGAGCACCTGGGAATTCCTCATGCACCATGATATTCATTTCGCGCAAGAATTCGACTGCATCCAGATTCTCACGACCACCATATTTATTTGGTATCCACTCACCGGCTTTGCGGGAATAGTCGAGATACAGCATGGACGCCACCGCATCTACGCGTAGTCCATCGAAATGGAACTCTGACAACCAGTAATGTGCACTGGACATCAAAAAGGACTTAACCTCGTTGCGTCCAAAATTGAAGATGTGCGTACCCCAGTCCTGATGGAAACCTAAGCGGGGATCTTCATGCTCATAAAGGGCTGTACCATCGAAACGAGCTAATGCCCAACTGTCTTGTGGAAAGTGGGCTGGCACCCAGTCCAAGATGACACCGATACCCGCCTGATGACAGGTATCAATCAAATGGCGCAACTCATCTGGGGAACCCAAACGGCTGGTAGGTGCGAAATAGCCAGAACACTGATAACCCCATGATTCATCTAGAGGATGCTCAGTGATAGGCATCAACTCTATATGCGTATAACCCATATTTTTTACGTAGGGCACCAAGTCCAAGGCCAATTCCTTGTAGCTATAGAATCGCCCATCGGGGTGGCGCTTCCATGAGCCTGCATGGATTTCGTAGATATTGACTGCGGAATGCATCCAGTCCCATTGGCTGCGCTTTTCCATCCACTCTGCATCTTTCCAAGCATGCTTTACCTCGGGTGCCACCAATGCAGCAGTTCCTGGACGCAACTCATAACCCTGAGCGTAGGGGTCAGTCTTAGTTAATAGGTGACCGGTATCACGATTACGTATCTCGTATCGATATAAGGCATGTTTGGCGACTTCTGGTATGAACAACTCCCAAACACCGCTACCACCATGAGAGCGCATAGGATGCAAACGTCCATCCCATTGATTGAATTCTCCAACCACACTTACGCGTTCTGCGTTCGGCGCCCAAACCACGAAGCGTACACCTTTGACGCCGCTCATCTCGATAGCGTGAGAACCCAGTACGCGATAACCTTGGCGTAACTTTCCAGCACTAAAGAGATATAAGTCTTGAGGTGTCAGATGGGGAGGGAATTGGTAAGGATCATAAATCTCACGTTTCAATTCACCTTCATGAATACAGAGTCTGTATGGACGATGTGGCTCGCTCTTACCGCGCCATTCGAAGATGCCAGAGGGGTGGATACGCTTTAGTGCTTCATTGCCAGCTTCATTAATCAGCGCAACTTGTGTGGCATACGGCTGATATACACGAATGACCCATTCTTTAGCATCTTGATGCGGACCCAACACGCTAAATGGGTCATAAAGGCGAGCTTGCAACAACGATTCGATCAAAGTATCCACTTAAACTCCCTTTTGTTCTTGTCTAGTCGACCAATTGTAAACGATAATGAACTTGCTACGACAAGGTAAATACAAGGGAGATGTTAAATGAATGCGGAATTGGGTTATTTGCAAAAAAAATACCACGTAGCTTCAGGAGATCCGGCGCCACGCTTCGTTAGCCGCATCACAAAAAACACATATGCAATGGTGCTCGCTGGTGGTAGAGGGAGTCGATTGCATCAACTAACAGATTGGCGCGCTAAGCCTGCAGTACCTTTTGGCGGCAAATTCCGCATCATCGATTTTGTCCTTTCCAACTGCGTTAATTCCGGCATACGTCGTATCGGCGTAGCTACGCAATATAAATCTCACAGCCTGATTCAACATATTCAACGTGGGTGGTCATTTTTAAATGGTCAATTCGGCGAGTTCGTCGACTTGCTACCTGCCCAGCAACGTGTCAGCGAAGACCATTGGTATCAAGGTACAGCAGATGCGGTATTCCAAAACTTGGACATCATTCGCGAATCTAAATGTGATTTCGTCTTGGTGCTTGCCGGCGATCATATCTATAAGATGGACTACGGCAAATTGCTAGCCTTCCACGTCGAAAGTAAGGCAGATATGACGGTTGCATGTTTGGAAGTGCCTCTCGCAGAGGCGACCGCTTTTGGCGTCATGGACGTGGACCAAGACTCTCGTGTAATCGAGTTCGTCGAAAAACCTGCGAAACCACCGTCTATCCCAGGCAATCCGGAAATGTCACTTGCCAGTATGGGTATCTACGTGTTTAACAGCCAATTTTTGTATGAGCAGTTGATACGTGATGCAGATGATCCAAAATCTAGCCATGATTTTGGTAAAGACTTGATTCCTCATATGGTTGAGAAATACCGTGTTTTTGCACAAAGTTTCGAACAAAGCTGTGTAGGCATGGGAGATGACAAGCTCCCGTACTGGCGCGACGTTGGGACAATCGATTCTTACTGGGAAGCCAGTATGGAGTTGACCAAAGTCATTCCTGACTTGAATATGTATGATCAGGACTGGCCAATTTGGACTCATCAAGAGCAACTACCACCAGCAAAATTCGTCTTTGATGAACCAGAACGCCGAGGTATCGCAGTAGACTCTCTCGTCTCCGGTGGTTGCATCATCAGCGGCTCTACAGTACGTCACTCCTTATTGTTTTCCGATGTGCGGGTAAACAGTTATTCCACCATCGAAGACTCGGTGCTCCTACCCAATGTCGATGTGGGGCGTTACGTCACCTTGAAGAAGGTAATTATTGATAAAAACTGCAAGATCCCTGAAGGCATGAGTATCGGTTTCAACCCTGAAGAAGACCGCAAGCGCTTCCACGTCAGTGCAAATGGTGTCACCCTTGTCACCCCTGAAATGTTGGGGCAAGTCGTACATAGCATTCGTTAATTCTTCCTCCAATTAATCCTGCCGCACAGCGGCAGGATTTCTGTTCTAGACATCATGAAAAAATCTGTAGACCTAGTATTCCTCTGGCATATGCATCAGCCTGATTATCGCGATTATTCGACCGGTGATTTTGTGCTGCCTTGGACCTATCTCCATGCCATCAAGGATTACACTGACATGGCGTATCACTTAGAGCACCATCCCAAGATACATGCGGTGATGAACTTTGTGCCCATACTGTTAGATCAACTGGAAGACTACGTCGATCAATTTGCAACTGGCACCTTACGTGACCCTTTACTGCGTCTTCTGGCTCACAAGAACCCCAACGAACTGACAGCTGATCAACGTGAGCATGTATTGGATGCCTGCTTCCGTTGCAATCACAGCAAGATGATAGAACCGTTCCCCTCCTACAGTCGCCTAATGACCATCTCGCAAAACTTGCAAGGTGAGGGGGATGCGGTTCAGTCATATATGTCCGGTCAGTTCATGGCAGACTTATTGACTTGGTATCATCTGGCTTGGTGTGGTGAAAGTGTCCGACGCGAATACCCATTGGTAACGCGTTTGATGCACAAAGGTGAAGGTTTTACCTACCATGATCGAATGGAGTTGCTGGATCTAATCGGCCAACTAGTTACTGGCATTATTCCTAGATATCGGAAGCTAGCCAAATCGGGGCAGATTGAAATATCTGCTACGCCGCACTACCATCCCCTAGCACCGTTATTGATCGACTTTGCCAGCGCGACGGAAGCGATGCCAGATGCACCATTACCTGTTTCGCCCATTTATCCAGGTGGTCGAGAGCGTGTAGCCCAACATATCATCAAAGCGAAAAAAAGCCACAAGGCACGCTTTGGTGCCGAGCCTAAGGGAATGTGGCCAGCTGAGGGTTCTATTTCTAACGAAACGCTTGCTGTCATGGCTGAACAAGGCTGCCACTGGGCTGCAAGTGGACAAACTGTGCTCGTCAATAGCTTACGCAAGCATCAGCTACCCAATGATAACCGTGCAGAGTATCTTTACCGCCCGTACCAATTGGCAGGTGAGGGAGGTGCAATCAATTGCTTCTTCCGTGATGATAATTTGTCCGATCTTATTGGCTTCGAATATGCGCGCTGGGACGGCAAGGATGCTGCCCATCACTTTGTTACACAAATCGAAGATATCTGTAAACATAATCCAACAAGCGAATCTCCTGTAATCAGTGTCATTTTGGATGGAGAGAATGCTTGGGAATATTACCCATACAATGGATTTTATTTCTTGGATCATCTCTACACGGAGTTGGAGCATCACACGAAGATACATACCAGTACCTATAGTGACTATCTCAAGTTAGGAGCTATTCGGACGGATACCGCTAGGACTGAGGTATTGACTGACATCGTTGCTGGTAGTTGGGTGTATGGTAATTTCTCAACATGGATAGGCTGCCGAGATAAAAATAACGCCTGGGATTTGCTGTGTGCTGCCAAAATTAGTTACGACCTAGCAATTGCTAGTGGCAAACTCAGCAAGAGTGAAGAAGTCGCTGCTGAGCAGCAACTTTGCTCATGTGAAAGTTCTGACTGGACTTGGTGGTTCGGTGATTACAACCCATCCTTGTCGGTCGCCAGCTTCGATAGGCTATACCGCCACAATCTCCGTGAGTTGTATCGCCTGATTGACCAACCAGCTCCGCATAACCTTTCCGAGCCGGTAAGTCTTGGTAGCGTCAGTACGGAAGTCACTGGAGCGATGCGTCGCGCCACAGAATAATTATACGAAAAAATTCCCATGCAAAATCATCGTGCAAGCGGCATATTGCTACACCCAACTTCTTTACCGGGCTCCTTTGGATCTGGGGACTTCGGTGCTAGCGCATTCCAATTCATAGATTGGCTGAAACAGTCATGTCAAACCTATTGGCAGATGCTACCGCTGGGCGAAGTTGGACCGGGAAATTCACCCTATATGAGTTGTTCAGCATTTGCTGGCAATGTGCTACTGATTGATCTAGTAGATCTTGCCAAACAAGGCTGGCTTACTCAGGAGGATTTATTTCCACATCCTGATTTTGATGAGCACCACATCGATTTTGGAACTGTCGTTCCTTTTCGAATAAATAGACTCAAGCATGCTTCTACTCGTTTCTTTGCAAATCACGATGACCCCTTGCACGCTAACTACTTAGCCTACTGTGAAGCCGAGCATGCTTGGTTACATGACTATGCTTTGTTCAAAACGATAGAACAACATCAAGGTGGGTGCGTTTGGAATCATTGGCCTGTCGATTTAGCTCAACGAACCCCCGAATCACTTGATAGAATCAATATAGGTTTTAGTTCCGACATTGCCTTTTGGAAGTTTTGTCAGTGGAACTTCTCACGCCAATGGTCAATGTTAAGAGAGTATGCCCATAAGAATGGGGTACGTATCGTCGGAGATGTCCCTATCTTTGTCGCTTACCAAAGTGCAGATGTGTGGGCAAATCAAGATTTGTTCAATCTGGACGAAACAGGAAAACCCACAGTTGTTGCCGGCGTGCCTCCTGATTACTTCAGTGCAACAGGGCAATTATGGGGCAACCCACTTTATCGCTGGGATACACATGAAAAGACTGGTTATGCTTGGTGGACTGCTAGGTTAGGCCATGCCTTGCAACAATTCGACCTAGTGCGTATAGACCATTTCCGTGGCTTTTCAGAGTATTGGGAAGTTCCTGCAGATGCGCTTACCGCAATTGATGGTAAATGGATGCCCGGTCCAGGGGCTAAGTTGTTTGAGGCCTTCAAGCAGGCTTTTGGCCATTTACCCATCATTGCAGAAGATTTGGGGTTGATCACACCAGACGTCATCGAGCTTCGAGATCAGTTCGATCTTCCTGGAATGCGTATCCTCCAGTTTGCATTTGGTGATGGTGAAACCAATTATTTCCTACCTCATCACTATATTGCCAACACTTTCGCATACACCGGAACCCATGATAACGACACCACTTTAGGGTGGTGGAAAACGTCGGGGGATCACGAAAAAGATTTTGCACGTCATTATTTGCACAGTGATGGTACTGCCATACACCATGACATGATCAAGGCACTTTTGGAGTCTGCTGCCAACACTGTAATTTTTCCGATGCAGGATATCCTTGGACTAGACGGGGCGCATCGTATGAATTTCCCGGGCCTAGCTAAAGGAAATTGGGAGTGGCGTTTCATCTGGAATCAGATCGATGCTGATTACGTCAGCACATTCTCAAAAATTACCGCAGAGCACGGAAGGTTTGGTAATTAATCATATAGAACAAAAGGATATTTGATTTTATTAATGTAGTATGTTAAATATTTTTGATACTTAATGTGACGCACCCACGGCGCAAAATAAGTTACAGCGATGTGGTAATACAAATGCTCTTACCAAAATGTATTCACAAAAACAGGTCAAAATGACCGCCCCGCATAATATTTTTTAATGCTGTGTGCAGCGTTCTTCCCAAGCTAATGGGCGCGGCTTGTGCAATAGTTCTTCCATAAATCCCATTACCAATACCATGTTCTGCTGTGCTTGTGAGCTGAGCGGAGAACCAAGATCAAACTTTTCACCTTTAACGCATAGTACAAAGGCTGGGGGCGAACATTGCTGGTACAACTGTCCATACGTTGCTATTACAGCTTCAGGAGTTAGCGCATGACTGAACAGTGTACGAACATGATTAGGTTCTATGCGATAGAAGCTGAAGGGAGCAGGTGTATCCATACCCGCATCAATGAATAAAATCAATTCGCGACCAACCATATCCATGGCATGCTCAATCTGTAACTGGAATTCCTCGATCAATTCGAACTGTTCGGCTCTGGCTTTGTTTACTAACCAGCGGTCAATCTGACGCAGCAGCAAGGGTGCTAAAGCATCGTCGCCGCGTGATTCATTACCGATGGCGATGATAAGAATGGGTGCGGCCATCAGCTAAAAGTGCCGTCTGCGGAGCGTGTAAGTGTCGAGACTGAGGCACCCTCACAGTCCAACAGCTCTACTTCGAGCGGCATTTTACCAAGAGCATGCGTCGCGCATGACAGGCAAGGATCGAAGGCACGAATGGCGACTTCGATATGGTTGAGCAGGCCTTCAGTAAGCTTGCGTCCATCAATGTATTGGCGTGCCACTTGGCGTATTGCCTCGTTCATAGCCTGATTGTTGTGCGTGGTAGAGACAATCAGATTGCAACGTACAATCTGGTCGTGCTCGTCCACCTTGTAGTGATGAATAAGTGTGCCACGCGGCGCTTCAATCACACCTACACCCCGTTCCTGCCGCTGGCCGAGGTTGACCAAATCGTTACCTTGAAGATCTGCATCATGCAATAACTCTTCAATCAACTCTGCCGCATGCAACATCTCAATCATGCGCGCCCAGTGAAATCCCAGTGTCGCCTTTGCTGCTGAGCCACCATTGAAGGCCATGAATTCACGACGCGCCTGTTCCGCCATTGGGGTTGGGATGAAGTCACATTGGGTTACGCGCGTCAGCGGTCCGACTCGATACCAACCTGTCTCCGGCCCTAGGCTGCGCAGAAAAGGAAACTTCATGTAAGACCACGGTTTAACATCTTCGAAAATCACATCCCAGTAATGAGCGTAATCATAATGGTCGAATAAGTCATTTCCATCCATATCGCGCGCGCGCAAACCGCCGTGGTAGAGATCCATCGCTCCGTCAGCACGTATCAAATTGAGCGTGTGAGACTTGAAGCTCCCAAAGTCGTTGTAGGTATCTAGATTCTGCTCAAACAACTGCTGAGCGATTCTTACCGAATCACTACACCAGCTGATTATCTGCTTAATGTCCTTCAGCAGATAATTGCGTTCTTCAACGCTGACGTTCTTGTTCACACCACCAGGGACCGAGCCAGTGCCGTGGATACGTTTACCCGATGTGACACGTATCACTTCCTGACCGAACTTACGTAGCAGTACGCCTTGTCTAGCGATGTCGGGATAGGCAGCTGCGATGCCGACGATGTTGCGTTTCGATACGTCTGAGTCGAAACCGAACAGCAGGTCGGGCGATGATAGGTGGAAGAAATGCAGCGCATGAGACTGCAATATCTGACCGTAGTGCATCAAGCGCCGCACTTTCTCTGCCGTGGGGGTAAGTGTGGCACCCACAATCATATCCATCGCCTTGGATGCGGCGAGATTATGGCTAACTGGGCAGATACCGCACAGCCGTTGAACCATCACTGGCGCTTCCCAGTATGGGCGCCCCTGTATAAATTTCTCAAAGCCGCGAAATTCCACGATGTGCAAACGCACCTGATGCACGTGGTCGTTCTCGTCCAACAACAGCGTGACCTTGCCGTGGCCTTCCACGCGCGACACTGGGTCTATAGCGACTCGGCGCAGTTTCTCGGGGTGGGCTGCAGTTTCTAGATTGGAGTCTGTCATATTAGGTTCTCGTGTCGTTAACTTGGAGAAAAATCAAGAGTAAGTGAGCAAGTATATGCCGCACATTGCAATCAATCCCCCAGCTAATTTTGCCAATATTGCATACTTATTCTGCGCGGTTGCACCAATTGAAATACCACCCAAATGCAGTACTGCGGTGGCGGAGAGAAATCCAAGGGAATAAGCGAATGGTGAAGTAGAACTAGGTAATTCGAGTCCGTGTGCGTAGCCATGTAAGATGCCAAACAGTGCGGTTAGCGCAATACTTTGCCAGATAGGTAAGTGCAGAGAAAGGGAGATCAGCAAGCCCAGTGCAAGCACTGACAGGGCGATGCCTGTTTCAAGTAGTGGCAAGGAATAAGGCAACATCATAGAAATGCCCGCGCCCACAGCAAGCATGGTCATAAAAGTGACGGGCAACAGCCACACTCTGCGTCCACCTCCCTGCATCGCCCATAATCCGACAGCCAGCATGGCAAGCATGTGGTCCAAACCCAAAAAGGGATGCGCCCATCCAGCACCCCAACCAGAAACATCGTGACCAGTGTGGGCGAAAGCAACGCCACTAGTGGTAAACAGAACTGCTGCTGCAATGAATTTCGTTATTGATTTATACATGCACATTCCCTTATCAATCGTATTTAATCATCCCATGTCCAAGTTCCGGAGTTTTTCCGGAGATGAGATCAGTAAGAAATTTCCAGATGGCATCGCCAGAGGGCGGGCAGCCGGGGATGAAATAGTCCACTTTTACCACTTCGTGCAAGGGATGTACCTTATCCAGCGGCAGCGGCAGCTCTGGGTCGTTAGGGATGTGTCCGTGCGCCAGTCCCGGTTCTGTGAGATACACCTCAGTCAGACAACTGCCTAAATCAAGGTGATTGCGCTGAGCAGGCAGTCCGCCGTTGATGGCACAGGCGCCGATGGCGATGAGTATCTTGCAATTTTTCCTGAATTCGCGGAGCACATGCACGTTCTCCGCGTTGCAGATGCCACCCTCCACGATGCCAATATCACAGGGACTGCAGTGCTTGATGTCAGTGAGTGGTGAACGGTCGAATTCGACGAGGTCTAGCAGCGTGAACAGTCGTTCATCGATATCGAGAAGGGACATGTGGCAGCCAAAGCAGCCGGCCAGCGAAGTAGTGGCAACGCGGAGCTTCTTTTTCTCACTCATGCTTAACTCCCTGCGGTGGACGCGGCGCGTCATCAAGCGCCTGTGCGCTGATTGGGCGCTGATCGTAGCGACGTTCACCAATGGGTTGAATGAATCCAACTTCCTTTCTCAATATCACGCCAACTGGGCACACTTGCATCGCCTTGTCGGTCAGTGCGATGTTGGTATCCTTGAGTTGACCTGATTTCGCATTGACGATGAGGTGTTTAGTGATGCCTCGTCCGGACAGCGCGAACACGTTCTTGCCGTCCACTTCGGCCGAGGCATGTACACACAGTTCGCACAAAATGCAGCGATTGAAATCGAGCAGAATGTCGGGGTGTGATGCATCCAGTGGACGGTCAGGGTATTGATGGCGAAAACCGGTGCTGTGCACTTCGAGGTCATAGCCGAGCGCCTGCAGCACACAGTTGCCACTCTTTTCGCAAGATGGACAAAAATGATTGCCTTCAGCGAACAACATCTGTACCAGCGTGCGGCGCAAGGCATTGAGTTCTTCGATATCGCTCTGTATTTCCAGTCCGGCGGCGGCGGGCATGGTACAGGAAGCTGCCGTGCGTCCATCAATTTTGACCGTGCACAGTTTGCAGCTACCGTGCGGCTTGAACTCGGGGTGATAGCACAAATGCGGGATGTAATGTCCAGCCGCTAGTGCAGCCTGCATCACCGTCTGCCCCGATTCAAAGGGCACCGGTTGTCCATCGAGTTGGAATGTATCAGTCATTCGTTCTCCTTTAGGTGTGCGCCGGCATCGTCGCGACCAGTCATCTGTCTGGCGCGCGCAAGGGCACCGTCGAGGTCGAAGCCAGGCTCAAAGTCGAGTGACTTCAGGCGATTCTCATACGCGGGGCGAAAATGTTTAAGCGTATGCAGCACGGGGTTGCAGGCGGTACGCCCCAGTCCGCAATGCGAGGTGGTCTGTAATATATGGTCCAGATTTTCAACTTCGTGCAGATCATATTGGGTGCCGTGCCCAGCGGCAATCTTATCCATGGTCTGTTTCAGGATGGCTGTGCCAACCCGACAGGGCGTGCAGAATCCGCAGCTCTCGTGCGCAAAAAAGTGCACAAAATTGAGCGCCACCTCGAACATATCACGACTGTCGTCGAACACCATGAAAGCACCGGCCGTGGGCAGATCCTCAAAACCGATCTTGCGGTCGAACTCGTGCTCGCCGATGCAGATGCCCGATGGTCCGCTGACTTGTACCGCACTTGTGTTGATTGCACCGCAATCATGCAACACCTGACGCACGCTCACACCGAAAGGATATTCGTAAATACCAGGATGAGTACAGTCGCCAGAGACCGAGATGAGTTTGGTACCCGTGGATTTCGCAGTCCCGATTTCGCGGAAACGCTCGGCGCCCATATGGACGGCAAGCACCGCCTGGCAGAAGGTCTCTACATTATCCACGGCGGTGGGTTGCTGCAGATAACCGTGTGTGACCGGGAACGGAGGACGGTTTCGCGGAATACCGCGCTTGCCTTCGAGCGATTCAATCAGCGCTGATTCCTCGCCGCAAATGTAGGCACCCGCGCCAAGGTGGATGTTAATGTCGAAATCAAAACCTAGGTGGCCGAGAATATTCTCACCCAACAGATTTGCATCGCGCCGGCGCTGTAACACACCATTTAAATGGTCCACCAGGTAACGGTATTCGCCACGCAGATAGAGGAAGCCTTTGCGAGCGCCGATAGCATACGCACACAAAGTCATGCCTTCGAACAATAGGTCGGCTTGGCGAGTGAGAAGTATTCGATCCTTAAAGGTGCCTGGTTCGCCTTCGTCAGCGTTACACACCACGTAATGTTCGCTGCCGTGTGCATTACGGCAGGCTTCCCATTTCAAACCAGTGGGGAAGCCAGCACCACCACGTCCGCGTAATTCGGAGGCCTTGAGGGTGGCCACGACGTTTGCCGCGTCCAGTGACAGCGCAGCACGCAACGTATCACCAAAGGGCAGACTGTTGTCGAGCAGTAGTCCCCCTCGGCGAATGTTATCTTCTACGCGGAAGAAATCGGCGGGCCACTCCGTCAATGTTGTGCGATTACGTATCAGAAGGGCAATCTCCTGTACGCGCTGTAAGGTCAGATTGGTGATGGTGCGGCCATTGACCAGCATCGCCGGTCCCTGATCGCACATGCCGATACACGAAGTCGTACCGATACTAACTAGACCATCTTCCGAAACCTTACCAGGTTGCAACCAGAGTTGATGGCACATCAGTTGCATAAGTTCTATGCTGCCCATCATACGGTCAGTAATATTGTCCGAGAAAAGTACTCGGTATTGGCCATGGGGTGCTGTGTACAGGAAGGAGTAGAAGCTCGCCACCCCCTCTATCTGGGCACGCGGGACCGCAATCTTATCGGATATCTGATCCATTGCATCGGGATGGATGTAACCAAAATGCTCTTGCACCTCGCACAGAATCTGCAGCAAACTGGTTGCCGCATATCCGTGTCGTTCTAAGATAGGATTCAAATACGCTGCGTGTTCTTCAACGTCCGCTACCATACGTACTCCACTCATTAGCCTGAAATTTCAGTTGCCCTAATACTACTCCATACAATGCCTGTGCTTCATGATAGATGCCTTTGTTGTTCTATTTTTTTGCACGCCGTCGCAGCGCCTTGAACAACTCGAACCACATCACACTGCCGAGTCCCGCAGCGATACACAGTCCCAATTGATATGGGCTGATGCTAGTGAAATGGAACGCCTCGCGCAGTAGAGGCAGGATAAGGGTGCTCAGCAGAAAGGCGAACGCGCCGCCTAATATCCACCACAATGCCGAATTGTTTCTTAGCAGTGTTGTCGCCAATGAGTGCTGCCAAGAAAGGTTGACCAAGATCAGTCCGAGGTTGCTGATGACCAGTGTGGCAAAAGTCAGAGTACGCGCCGTGTCGGGCGAGATGCCCAGATGCAGCGCATAACCCAACACAGACAGTGTCACCAGCATCACCACTATGCCTTGCATCAGGCTGATAAGCAGAATGCTATTGCTGAACAAAGGCTCATACGGGTTGCGGGGCGGGCGCTGCATGATGTTGCTCTCGGACTGCTCAGCTTCAAAAGCGATGGAGCAGGCGGGATTAATAATCATCTCTAGAAACACGATGTGCACTGGGGTGAACATCGCAGGCCAGCCCAGTAGCAGGGGAATCAGCGACAGGCCGACGATAGGGATGTGCACCGCGAAGATATAAGCCATCGCCTTGCGCAGGTTATCAAAAATGATACGTCCTAATTTCACCGCATGCACGATGGAGGCAAAGTCGTCATCCAGCAATACTAGTGCAGCTGCCTCACGTGCCACGTCAGTGCCGCGCCCGCCCATAGCGATGCCGATATGGGCAGCTTTCAACGCGGGGGCGTCGTTCACACCATCTCCGGTCATCGCCACGACCTCACCGTTGTTCTTGAGTGCATTGACTAGACGCAGTTTCTGTTCCGGCACCATGCGCGCGAAGATGTTGCTATGGCGGATGCGTTCGCACAATACGTGGTCGTCCATCTGGTTCAGTTCGGGGCCGCTGATGATGCCGCCACTGCCGCTCGCTAGACCAATCTGTTCAGCTATGGCGGCGGCCGTGGTGGGGTAGTCACCAGTGATCATCACCACGCGAATGCCTGCCGTGATGCATTCCTCCAAGGCAGCCGCAACAGTGGGGCGCACTGGATCGGCCAGACCGATCAGACCGATGAACTCAAAATCGAAATCATGCTGAATATCCGGCCATTCGCTGCCTGCATAAGTGGCACGTGCAACACCCAGCACGCGCATGCCCTGAGCAGCTAAAGCCTCGACCTGCTGTTCCAGCGTGGCCAGTTGCGCGTCATCAAGATGGCAAAGATCGGCCACTGCTTCCGGTGCACCCTTGCTGGCCACCACATACTCGTCTCTATCTCTTGCGCGCCACACGTGCGACAGCGCCAGTAGTTCTGGTGACAGCGCATATTCGTGCTCATGTAACCAGTCCTTATGGATATGCTCGGTGTCTGCCAGATATTGCTTGGTAATCACATGGATGGCTTGTTCCATTGGATCGTATGGCTCAACCTCGCTGGATAGCACGGCATACTCTAACAGTGAGTGGAAGTGTTCTGGCAACGGAACTGAGGTATCCGAAACACCAAAAGACCGACCTGCCACACTGAGTTGTTGCACCGTCATGCGATTGAGCGTGAGTGTGCCGGTCTTATCCACGCACAGCACCGTAGCCGAGCCCAACGCTTCAACCGTATGTACACGACGGGTCAGCACCTGATGTCGCGAGATGCGCCAGGCACCCATCGCCATGAACACCGTCAGCACCACTGGGTACTCCTCCGGCAAGATGGACATGGCGAGGGTAATTCCAGATAGCACCGCGTGCAGCCAGTCGCCGTGGAGATAGCCGTAAATAAGAATCAGCAACACGCACAGCGAGAGGCCGATCAAGGCGAGCTTGCGCACCAGTCGACTGATTTCAAGCTGGAGCGGCGTCGCTTCGATGGTGAGTTCCTGCAGCGACTTTCCGATCTTACCGATCTCGCTGCGTGCACCAGTTGCCAAAACCAAGGCCATGCCGCGTCCCTGTGTGATCAGCGTGCCTGAGTAAATATAGGGTTGGTCATCACCGCCAGGTGTTGTCATAACTTTGGGACTTGGATCCGCACGCTTGCGGACGGCCACCGACTCACCCGTAAGTAGGGATTCATCCGCAGCCAAGCTGCTGCATTCGATCATCACCGCATCCGCTGGCACACGGTCGCCCTCGTTCAGAATCAGGATGTCGCCGCGCACCACTTCACGTCCAGCGATGCGTTGAGCCTCGCCATCTCGCAGCACTAGCGCGCGCGGGCTAGTCAGGTCGCGCAACGCCTGCAGCACCCGTTCAGTCCTGTGTTGCTGATAGATTGTGATCCCCATCACCACACACACGAATCCCAGCAACATGAGTGCGTCACTGACATCCCCGACCAATAGATAGATGGCTCCAGCACTGACCAGCAACAGGAACATGGGTTCGCGCAGTACGTCCAGCACGATGCCGGCTAGATTGCGCTGTCCAGATACAGGCAGCTCGTTAGGACCTTCGTCCACTAGTCGCTGTTTCGCCTCGGTGCTGGATAGCCCGTGCCGTGGGGAAGAATTAGGGGAAATCTGGATCATATTGTTCACTCTCTGCTAGGCATCGCATATCAAAGCAGATACGCTGTAGACTAATAAATTATCATTTGTATTATCACTCAGCTTGCGTGTAGTTATTGTGAACATTCAAGTGTTGTGAGCAATATCGAATATTTGGAGTAATTTCGTATGAGAAATAATTCTGCCGCAAGTGCACCATTATTAAAGTGGCAAGCTCCGGTGCATAGGTTGGATCGCTGATGCACGAGATGTCGCTGGCCGAGAATGTTCTGCAGATAATTGAAGAATCAGCGCGCGCGCAGAGCTTCCAGCGCGTGCGCACAGTGGTGCTGGAGATTGGTGCCTTATCTGCGGTGGAACCAGACGCGATGCGTTTCTGCTTTGATGCTGTGATGCGCGGTAGTCTCGCCGAGGGTGCGAAGTTGGAGATCATAGAAACCAGCGGCGCAGGATATTGCAAGGTATGCGCTAAAACCGTGTTTCTGCAAGAACGATACGGACTCTGCCCAGAATGCGATAGTGCAGGTGTGGTGATCACGGCGGGCAACGAAATGCGGGTCAAGGATTTGGAAGTCGAATGAGTTGCAGTGGTTCTGTTGAATCCCCAAGCACATAGCTGCTACCCTAGTCCGAACTGACTGAGTGGATAAACTTAAGATATATGAAAAATGAGGTAATGTATTTATGTGTACGACTTGTGGATGCGGTAATCATGGTGCATTGATTGGTGGCAGGGCCATGCGGCGCGAGCCACATAAACAAAGCGGCCCTGTTTCCTATCGTTCTCATGTGGGAACGGTTATTCCAGAACCTATGCCTGATCCGGTGCAGTCGCGTATTGTTCAGGTCGAACGCGATATTCTTGCCAAAAATGATGCAATTGCCGAAAGCAACCGTGCGTTCTTTGTCGCTCACAACGTGCTCGCGCTTAATTTAGTTTCCAGCCCCGGCTCAGGCAAGACCACGCTACTGGTACGCACACTAGAGATGCTCAAGGGTAGGGCGGAGATGGCAGTGATTGAGGGCGATCAGCAAACCGACAATGATGCCAAGCGCATCCGCGCAACGGGGGTGCAGGCAGTGCAGATCAACACAGGCAAGGGCTGCCATCTCGACTCAGAGATGGTTCGACAGGCACTAGATCAACTCGACTTGCCGGAAGCAGCGCTGCTATTTATAGAGAACGTCGGCAATCTAGTCTGCCCAGCCGCATTCGATCTTGGCGAAGCTGCAAAGGTTGTGGTGCTGTCCGTGACTGAGGGTGAAGACAAACCACTTAAGTATCCAGACATGTTTCGTGCCGCGCAGTTGATGCTGCTGAATAAGTGCGACCTTCTGCCACACCTAACCTTCGATGTGGCGCAGGCTGAAGCGAATGCTCGGCGCGTCAATCCTGAAATTGAAATCATTCATCTATCGGCCACTAATGGCGCAGGTATGGATGACTGGCTAGCTTGGTTGGCGCGCGCACATCAGGCGGTCACTGTGGCATGAGTGTCCCCGACTGTGTCGAGCGGATTATCCCGCTGCACCGATCAATCAAGCCTGTGCTAGCAATGGGTGCATGGTTCAGCAACACGCTTTGTCTTACTTTTGGGAATCAAGCATACATCAGTAAAACGGTAGGCAACCTCAACCAGCCGGATGCTTGCCGTGCGCACGAAGTCACCGCACGCAGGCTGCTAGATTGCTTGGGCGAGAAGCCTCAGGCGATTACGCACGACTTGCATCCCGACTTTCATTCCAGCCGCTTTGCGGCACAGCTCGCCGCAGAGCTGAATGTGCCGCTGATTGCCGTACAGCACCACCACGCTCATATCGCTGCGATTTGTGCCGAACATGGTATAGACGAACCTGTGATTGGATTGGCGCTTGATGGTGTCGGGTTAGGCATTGATGGTAAGGCTTGGGGCGGTGAATTAATGCAAGTTCATGGAGCAGACTGCCAGCGTTTGGGGCATCTGCGTCCGTTACCTTTGCCGGGTGGAGATCGTGCCGCGCTAGAACCATGGCGTATGGCAGCGGCGGTATTACATGAACTTGGACGCAACAACGAAATCGTGCGACGTTTTTCTACTCAACCAGCAGCTGTGACCGTGGCGACGATGCTACAACGCAATCTCAATTGTCCGCGCACCTCCAGTATGGGACGCGTGTTCGATGCGGCGGCAGCACTGCTCGGCTTGTGCCATAGAATTGAATTCGATGCGCAAGCGGCGATTACACTCGAACAAGCTGCGACGAGCTATATTGCAGCAAATGGCATGCAGCAAGCGTTAGCAGGGGGTTGGCTAATTGATGAAGATAACCAGTTAGATTTTCTGCCATTATTAGCACATCTCGCCGAAATACAGGATGCAGAGCAGGGTGCGGCAGTGTTTCATGTTACTTTGATTGCTGGACTCTGCGACTGGGTAGGGCGTGTCTCGCAACGCAATAACATTAAATTATTGGCCTGCGGCGGCGGATGCTTTTTCAATAAACTGCTGACAAATGGTTTGTACGAACAACTTAAAGCGCTCGAAATTACCGTGCTCACCGCTCAAGCCATGCAACCTGGCGATACCGCAATTGCCTTGGGGCAGGCGTGGATAGCTGCTCAACAAATTAAGATGAAGTCTGTATTCTGAAAGGTTCACATATATGTGTCTTGCCATTCCCGCACTCGTTGTCGAATTACTGCCTGACGACATGGCACGTATTGAACTCGACGGTGTGCGCAAAGAAATTTCGTTAAATCTGCTGGATGACGTACAGGTGGGAGATTACGTCATTGTTCATGTAGGTTTTGCTTTGCAAAAGCTCGACCCTGAAGAAGCGGCACAAACGTTGACGCTGTTCGCCGAATTAGGCAGAGCGAAGTCATGAAGTACGTGGATGAATTCCGTGATGCCGCGCTGGCGAAAAATCTCGCCACCAGCATCGCACTCGAAGCTAAAGCCAGTCGTCATTATCGTCTGATGGAGTTTTGCGGTGGCCATACGCATGCTTTGTCGCGCTATGGTGTGTTGGGCATGTTGCCTAGCAATGTACAGATGATCCACGGCCCAGGTTGTCCGGTGTGCGTGCTGCCGATTGGACGCATCGATTTCGCTATCCGCCTTGCACTGGAATACAACGTGATTCTGTGCAGTTACGGGGATTGTCTGCGTGTCCCTGCATCCAATAACTTATCGTTGTTGAAAGCCAAGGCACAAGGGGCCGATGTGCGCATGGTGTATTCCGCACTGGATGCCATTAAGATTGCGCATAACAATCCGATGCGGCAGGTAGTGTTCTTCGCCATCGGCTTCGAAACCACCACACCGCCCACTGCCAGTATCATCAAACAGGCGCGCGCCGTTGGACTGAAGAATTTTTCCGTGTTGTGCAACCACGTGTTGACGCTGCCCGCTATGGAAGCGATTCTGAGCCAACCTAGCAGCGTGCCGCTAGACGGTTTCGTTGGCCCGGCACATGTATCCACGGTAATCGGTAGCGCACCGTATCTATCTATCGCGCAGCGGTTCCACCAACCAGTCGTAATCGCGGGGTTCGAACCATTGGATATGATGCAGGCCATACTGATGTTACTGCGGCAAGTCAACGCTGGGTGCGCCAAGGTGGAAAATGAATTCACCCGCGCAGTTACACCACAGGGTAATCTCAAAGCGCAAGCATTGGTGAATGAAGTATTCGAAGTGCGTGATGCCTTCGAATGGCGCGGTTTGGGTGTGCTGCCAGCTTCAGGCTTGAAAATACGCAGGGAGTTTATTGAGTTCGATGCCGAGGCACGTTTTCCCGATCTCATCTACAGCAGTGTGCCTGATAACAAGGCGTGTGAGTGTGGCGCTATTTTGCGCGGGGAAAAGCGCCCACAGGAGTGCAAGATATTCGGCACCGTGTGTACGCCAGACAATCCAGTTGGCTCCTGCATGGTTTCATCCGAAGGAGCATGTGCGGCGCATTACACCTATGGGCGATATCAAATTCAAGAAACAGCGAATCACTAGCTGAAAAACTCATATATGAAGAAATCAAAATCCTTTTATGTTCGACCCTTAGATATCAATCATGGCCGTGTGGACATGAGCCACGGCAGTGGGGGACGTGCCTCGGCGCAATTGATCGAGACCCTGTTCGCTACAGCATTCGACAACGAATATCTGCGCCAGGGGAACGATGGCGCCACGTTGCCTAGCATCCCTGAAAGCTGCAAGTTGGTGATGTCCACCGATGCACATGTAGTATCGCCGCTGTTTTTTCCTGGCGGTGATATTGGTTGCCTAGCGGTACACGGTACGGTCAACGATGTCGCGATGATGGGAGCTACGCCGCTGTGGCTATCAGCGAGTTTTATACTGGAAGAAGGATTTCCGTTGTCAGATTTGCAGCGTATCGTCAGTTCTATGGCTCAAGCGGCGAATGAGGCGGGCGTGTCTATTGTATGCGGCGATACCAAGGTGGTTGAACGAGGCAAGGGCGATGGCGTGTATATCTCCACCACCGGTGTCGGCTACGTGGCTGAAGGTGTTGCGCCTTCAGGTGACGGCGCACGTGCGGGCGATGCCATTCTGCTATCCGGCTCCATCGGCGACCACGGCATGGCAATTATGTCGCAGCGTGAAGGCCTGCAGTTTGAGGCGGATATTTTTTCCGACACCTCTGCATTGCATGGGCTGGTAGCGGCGATGCTAGTGACGGGTGCGAACATCCACGTGTTACGTGACCCGACGCGAGGTGGACTAGCGACAACGCTCAATGAGATTGCGCAACAGTCGGCAGTCGGCATGATGATTGATGAGGGTAGTATTCCTGTAAATAGTACGGTGGCAGCAGCCTGCGAATTCCTCGGCCTTGATCCGTTGTATGTCGCCAACGAAGGTAAGCTTGTCGCCATCTGCGCTGAATCCGATGCGCCGCAACTACTCGCTGCGATGCAAGCGCATCCCCTAGGAAGAGCTGCAGCCAGGATTGGCCAAGTAGTTAAAGATGAGTCTAGTTTTGTACAGATGAAAACCAAGCTGGGAGGGCAACGCATGGTGGATTGGCTAACTGGAGAACAACTCCCCAGGATTTGCTAACTATTACAGAAACAGCATAGATTTAGTGTTAATAGTCTGGATTCTCTAAAAACATCTCAAACATCAATAACGAATACATAACGAGAGAGTGGGGGGCGGTTTTATTTAATAGCCCCTCAAAGATACAACCAGTTAACCCATTAATCCATATGCAATCGCATGTGACTCGTGCAATCAAGCATGTGCATGCTACTGAGAAATTTTCACACAATTTCGACCACTGCCCTTAGCCTCATACAATGCGTTATCGGCTTTTTGCAGGATCGTATCAAGTGTTTGCGGCGAACTGGAGTGGTGAGCCCCGATACTAATTGTTAATGTGAAAAACTCATCCCCAGCCTGTATTTTTAATGCGGCTACACCTTCGCGTATACGATCCGCAATCATCAGTAAATCCGATTTCGAACAATTCGGCATTAACATCAGGAACTCTTCTCCACCCCATCTGGCCGAATAATCATAGGCACGTTTTGAAGATTGTAATACATTGGCAACCGCACAAAGTGCCAAGTCACCAGCCGCATGTCCATATGCATCATTTATATTTTTGAAGAAATCAATATCGAGCGAAAGCACTCCTATCGACCCGTTTTCGCGGGATTGTCGCGCAATCTCTGTCGTGAAACGCTCCATCATGCCACGTCGATTGAGTAGCCCCGTCATTGGTTCAATCTCAGTTAGACGATGCAACTCCTCGGTGCGCTGACTTACTTTATCTTCCAGTTCATGATTGCTATCAATGATGAATTTTGCCATGCGTGCATATGAACGAGATAGGTGGGCGATTTCCCCTGAACCTTGCATAGGCGGATCGACATTAAAATCACCCATTGCAACTTTGTCGGTAGACGCACGTAATGCAGCAATTGGTTTAAGTATCCAGCTACGCAGTGCCCAGCCTACCAGCAACAATGCCAACAGAAACGCAATGCCAAACAAAACAGGCTGCATGAATAGATCGCCGAACAAATTAAGGCTGTGGTCAGCCATCAGCGTTAAATCGTACCAGCCAACCTCGGGTAAGAAGGCGACACCAAGAAAATACTTTTGCCCCATATAATCCACGCGCAAAAAATCATTATCTGCGGGAGAACTTTCCAGTTTGAGCATAACTTGTTGCAAATGAGCAATATCAGATGGGTTTTTCAGCAGCGTATCAACTTTAATGCGCCGCCCGACATCCTTGGCAATGGTCATATAATCTATTAGTTTTGGATCACTATTCAACTGAATTGCCATGCTTTTATCTATGAATAGATTGACCACACCGGGCTGGGTAATATTGACTGTTTCCTTGAGCATATCAGTCAAGTCAATGCCAGTTCCAATGAGTCCCAGCTTTGCGCTTCCATTACGAATCAGGACATTAATCCATACCTTGGTTACATTAAGGTGAACATCTGGATCTACGTTTATCTGATACTCCTTATCATCCGCCAGCGTAGCGTAGAACCATTTATCCTTTGCAGCGTTTGGTGATAATACGTAGCGCAGCTGTTTGCCTGCATACTGGTTCGCAGCATCATTGAAATAATAATTACCGCTTTTAGAAAATGCAGTGAAGTAACTGTGATCGCGAAAGTTGAAACGATACTTCTCCATCGCCTCAATGCCAAGCTGTCTCATGCCTAGATCGTTTTCGTGAAGTGCCATATTGATGATGGCAGGCTCGGCTGCCATCTGTCTAGCCAGAGCAATCTCGCGAATCAACGGCGACAGGGTGCGATATTTGTCGAACATTACCTGACGATCGGCAAATTGCTTTCCCCATTGTTGGTTCAATTTACCTATGATCTGCTCGGAAAGCATCCAGGTTATTAACATAAAACCGATAAAAATCACGGTCATCAGCAACAGGAATCTAGTTTTAAGCTTCAAATCACGACACTCCGAATATAACCACCACGCAGGTGACAACAAAACTTGACTTAAGTAGAAAGGATGTTTGAGGGGAAGCAAAAAAATTTACATAGGTGCATTTTACATCCTAAGTGTAGGTACCACTTACCAGACTTCAACGCAAAACCACACAGTAACGGGGCGACTTAGAAGATTTGTTACGTTAACCCCAAAACCATACCGCAAACCATGCCGAGTGCTAGGCTTGCGAATTACGCATAATGTATATTATGTAAAATACTAATATCTATTCCTGTCGCCGTCGTTGGCTTGCTATAACTTTTCCGCCCTCAATCAGACCGACTTTAGTAATACCCATGCAAGCCCAACAATCCACCTAGTTACCTTCCGGTTAATATAGGCATCGAGATGTCAAGCGACGACCTGACGCAACATGACACACGGTCATGCCACCTAAGCCACGTATTTACTGATGTTTTGAGTGATTGAGATGCAGAATGATACGAGATAATACTACTTGAAAAACCTATAATGGTGCGAAAGACAGGAATCGAACCTGCACACCTTGCGGCGCTGGAACCTAAATCCAGTGCGTCTACCAATTCCGCCACTTTCGCGCTGTACTCCAGCTGTAGCCGAGCATTATAACACTAAGAATCGTCTTGAATAGTGACTACTATTCGTCCGCGCTGCTTTCCTTGCAAAAATTTAGGGAAAACATTCGGCAAATCAGTGAAATGCACCTTTTCAGTAATCTTTGCGATTTGTTTTGGATATAAATCACTCGCCAAGCGTTGCCAGATATGTGCACGTAATTTCATAGGGGTTGCGGCCGAATCAACACCCAATAATCGTACGCCACGCAAGATAAAAGGTAAAACCGTCGCATTTAGAACATAACCACCTGCATTGCCATAACTAGCAATACTGCCACCTTGCTGCATGGTGCGGGTCAACCAAGCTAGCGTATCACCCCCTACTGAGTCGAGCGCACCAGCCCAAAGCGCTTTTTCCAATGGACGCGTACCCATAACTAACTCATTGCGTGACAGGATCTCACTGGCTCCGAGGGTTTTAAGGTAATCGTGTTCCTCATCCTTGCCCGTCAAAGCAACGACATGATAGCCGCGCTGCGCCAGCATCTGGATTGCCAAGCTAGACACACCGCCAGTCGCACCAGTGACGATGACTTTACCGCTTTCAGGGCATAGGTCATTTTGCTCTAACTTGTGTATCGCCAATCCTGCGGTGTAACCCGCCGTCCCTAAGGCCATGGCATCGAACAACGACAATCCCTTGGGTAAGGGCACTACCCAATCTGCAGGTACGCGTACATATTCGGCATAACCACCGTCATGCGCCACGCCCATGTCATAGCCCGTGACCAGCACTTCATCACCAGCCTTGAAGCGATCGTCGCTTGAGCTTTCCACTACGCCGGAAACATCGATCCCACCTACACAGGGGAAACGGCGAATTACCTTGCCAGCCCCAAGCGCGGCCAATGCATCTTTGTAATTCACACTGGAATAGCATGCACGGATGACGACTTCGCCTAGATCCAAATCATCCAGACTGAGTTCGACAAAGCGACCCACAGACTTTCCATCTTGCTCTATCAGCTGATATGCAGAGAATTTTTTCATGTTGTGTGCCTGATGTTGATTTAAAGATCGAGCAATACACGTCCCGGATATTCCAAGGCTTCTTTGATGGTCGACAAGAATTGCAC
>JBBQKX010000014.1:0-34901 GCA_038327315.1 Burkholderiales bacterium
ACATCCAGCAATTTTTCGGCGAGTTCTTCGTTCACCACGAACTCGACCTTGACCGCTAGTTCCCCAGCCAACTCAAAGAAGGTCTCTTCATGCATCTTGCCGTGACGTCCAAATCCTGCGATGGCACGGAATGCCGAACCACCACTGATACCTTGTGATTTCGCTCGTTCCAATAGCCACTCATACAAGGGCATACCGGCATGATGCTGCTTTTCACTCACGTAAAACGATAACAAGTCCATGACACTCTCCTTAGCTATGCAGCCATTTGAAAGTTTGTATCCCCAACATCGTCATCAGCAATGACCCACCCAGATGTGCGGCGATAATGCCCATGCCCCATACATATTGCCCACGTATCAACAATGTCACGGTCTCTGCCGAGAATGTGGAGAAGGTGGTTAAGCCGCCCAGAAAGCCAGTGATGATGAGTAGCCGCCATTCTGCAGACAATCCCGGATGCTGCATGAAGAAAGCCACTGCGAGCCCAATCAGATATCCACCCATCAAGTTGGCGAATAACGTCCCGACGGGCAACTCGGGCAACACTGGATTGAGCCATAAGCCTAAGCCCCAGCGCAGCCATGCACCGCATGCCGCTCCCACACCGATGGCGATAAATGAATAAATCAACATGCCCGCATTCTACCCTTGCACACGCACCCTCGCGAAGCCTCCGCCGGGTGTTCTAAAGTTTGTCGTTTGCCCCTGATAGAGGCGCGCTGCAATCAACTGTATCTTGCCCGCATACACATAGCAGCGCACGTCGAATTTAAGCTTCTGGGGTTGACCTTCGTCATCCTGCACTTCGACCTCGCCTGGGACTGCTAGTCGCTGGGCGACATAGTCAGATTGCATAATCTCTTCGAATACGCGCTTAGTCACTTTGTCTCCGCGATACGCCCCTTTGCTGCCATAGCCGCTAACCGGTTTAAAGAACCACTGCTTGCGCTCTACCCACCATGTGACCGCCTCTTGTGTAGCGATCAACTGTGTCTGCGGTACGCCGCGCTTCAATACCTTGATGTTATCGGCAGATACGTCCAAATCCTGCAATGCATTTGCATCACTCAGCAAAGCCAACTTACGTTTATCTGCATAGCGCAAGTAGTGCTCTGGGGAGGGCGTGATCTGAACTTGCTGCTGTGCGCTGGCTGCAAGCAGATGTGGATAAGTCTGCAAGGAGAAGTCAGTCAATCGGTTATAGATGAGGTCGACCTTCTCAGCCCCTAAATACAGCCCATCGCTACGTGGCTGCAAGTCCTCAGGGGCTGCGATATAGGCACGATATCCAGCGCGTGCGAACATCTGCTGCGCGAGTATAAATTCCGGATAGAGATATTGTGTTTGCGGCTGCTCATCGACGATGGCCACGCAGCGCATCTCTGCATCGCCTCGCACCAAAGCCCATTCATTGCGGAACATCGCTAGAAATTCGGCCTCCATTGACGCTTGCTCATGCAGCAAAGCGTTGAAGAATGCGCCGCCCGCATTGGTATTGATCTCGATTAGATGCGCACCATCCATATTTAGATGGAAGTCATAGCCATAGAACACACCCAATGAAGATGTTTTTCCATGCGTTTGCTTGGCGACCACCTCTTCCACCGCCCCAATTACAGCCTGCATCTGTGCATGATGGTCAGCACTGATATCTAGCGTCACACCGGCATATAGATGCGCATGTTGTAAAGTCATCGCACTCAAAAAAACATCGCCCTGTGCATGCAGAGCGATGTCCAATTTCATGCGATTCATAGCGCGCACAACGTGCTTATTTTGTATCTCACTCACTGCCTAGCATCGCTTTCTTCAAGTCTGTTTGTACGGGTTTATCACCCAACCATATCTGCAACAAGGCGCGATTGAAAATCGCACCAGACAACGTCCCGTAAGCCTTGTCGTTCACACCGATCTCCGTGCCACCACCTGGCACATAGTCCATGTTGATGACATCGCCCGATTTTACCTCACCCGCCTTGTCGAATATCTGCTTCAACTGCTTGAACTGTGGCTCCAAGGCCGTCAATTCTGCAGCAGTCTGATTTGATTCCATAGCATCGACCAGCGCGTCATAAAGTTTCGCACTGCTCAATTCATGTTTGATATGCAACGCGACTCTATGCACATTCTCGGCTGCGATGACCGCCGGGCCAGAGGTCTGCTTCTGCGGCAGATACAGCGCTGCGATATAGATCTTGAAGAAAAACTTGGTACGTAATCCCGCGCCGTTCAACACCAAAGTCTGTCCCGAAACCTGCACTTGATCTGCGAGCTTCACATCCGCGATCTCCATCGCCTGAGTCTGCGCGCTTAATATCAACAAGCCTGCCAATAATAATTTTTTCATGATCAACCTTTCATCTATGTCGTGCAAAGCCTACTAAGGATTTGAGCCTGATGTCTTGCCTACAAGGCTTCAAAGATACCTGCCGCGCCCATGCCAGTGCCTATGCACATGGTCACCATACCGTACTTCTGTTTTCGTCTACGCAGTCCATGCAACAGTGTCGCAGTGCGTATCGCACCTGTCGCCCCCAGCGGATGACCCAAGGCGATAGCGCCTCCCAATGGATTGACGATGGCGGGGTCCAATCCGCAATCTCCTATCACGGCTAGCGATTGTGCGGCGAAGGCCTCATTCAGCTCTATCCAGCCCATGTCTTGTAGCGACATGCCTGCTTGCTTCAACACGCGTGGTATTGCTTCTTTGGGGCCTATACCCATAATCTCGGGGGGCACGCCGGCCACGCTGAAGCTGATGAATTTGCCAATAGGCGTGAGGTTGTAACGCTTCAATGCCGCTTCGGAACACAGTAAAACTGCGCCCGCGCCGTCTGACATTTGCGAACTATTTCCCGCAGTAACCGATCCCTTTTGCGCAAATACTGGTCTGAGCTTGGCCAAAATTTCCAATGAAGTATCCGCTCGTGGGCCTTCGTCTTGGCTAAGCACACGATGCTTAGTCGTAATCTCGCGTGACAGCAGATCAGGCATGTTCTCTGTTATTTCAAAGGGCGTGATCTCATCTTTAAACTCGCCCGCACTGATTGCAGCGATAGCGCGCTGATGGCTTTGCAAGGCGAAAGCATCCTGTGCCTCACGACTGACATGCCAGCGTTCGGCAACCTTCTCGGCGGTTATGCCCATGCCGAAGGCGATGCCTATGTTCTCGTCATGTTCAAAGATGGCCGGATTGAATGCAATCTTGTTGCCCATCATGGGCACCATACTCATGCTTTCCACACCAGCCGCCAGCATCACATCGGCCTCCCCTAAACGGATACGATCGGCCGCCATCGCCACCGCTTGCACACCCGAGGAACAGAAACGATTGATGGTCTGACCCGGTACGGTATTGGGTATGCCCGCCAACAGCAATGCGATACGCGCCACGTTCATGCCCTGCTCGGCCTCAGGCATCGCACAACCAACGATGACATCACCTATCGCCGAGGCATCCAACCCCGGTGCTTGCGCCAGCACGCTCCTCAACACATGTGCCAACAGGTCATCGGGACGCGTGTTGCGAAACATCCCGCGTGGTGCTTTCCCCACCGGCGTGCGCGTCGCCGCAACGATATAAGCTTCTTGGATTTGTTTGCTCATGATGTTCTCCGATTAACGTTTTTTGATCACACGATAAACTGCATTACGCTCCCGCTTGCCTACGGCTCCATTTTCAAAGCTCGCCTTAACGAGAGGTTTACCATCTTTCAATCTTGCATCCGCAATAGAATTTAACTCAAAATCTTCCGACCTATTTATCAATATCTCACGCACCTTCGCCGGATCGCAATTAAAAAGCAGTTCGTGACGGTTCAAGCTTCTCATCTATTTGTCAGGCATACGCTGTCTCCATCTCAATAAACCGTGGTGCCTCCCCTATTACTATGCCGTCATGTTGATGAACTACCTGTTACGAATTCGATGCTGCCCCGTATCGCTATAGCTCCGATTATTCTCCATTAAGACGGGCTTCTAATTTCAAAACCACTTCGTCAGTCACTAGCTCTTCGTTTGTTGTATCCTTGTTTTTGCAATCAATACCAATAATGTCTTTTGGTATTCCAACAAATACTGAATCATCAAGATAAATTGGAATCACAGCATCATCAGCAACTTTAGGGATAAAGCATTCGCGCTCAAAAGTTGGCCATATTTTTTCTTTGTGGTGAACATCAAGAAGGCAGACAACAAATCTGGATTTCTTTCCAAAAATATCCTGAAACCGTTTACTCCAAGCATTGCCCAAGTAATTCACTTCAAAGTAAGCATCATAGAACACCGTACAATCCAGTATTAAAAGCAGGTCTGCGATAGTTTTTTCATATACGTCTTTCTATTTATTTATTTGCGTTCCAAATCGAGCAGCCATTTTTCGTACACACTCATATCAGCTTACCTAAGGTCCTCGCCTCATCCTGAGCTTTTCGCAATGAGGTTTATCCGTTCGTGCACTCGACGCACTCTGTCCTCATACAACTCGTCATAGACCACCAGTCCCGGCAATATATTTTCAAAATTCGGATGGCGCACAATATCACCGAAGCGGATAGCCAAATAGTTAGCAAGTTCAGTTTCGGCAGCGGCTACTTCTGCTGCGATATTTGCGCGGCCATCAATCACATTGATGATGTCTTCAAAGTCGTGACTGGACATCATGTCACTCTGTCCGCGTGTGGCAAATGCTTCCAGCTTCGTCGCCAAAAAAGCAGGTGCTGAAATCAAGCGTATCTTTCTGCCACTGGGCAAGGTAACACTAGTCGCGCTGCTAATTGCAAACGGATACCAGCGATTGGAAAATCCCAGAATGCGCTCATCGGTCGGCATTAAATCAACTTCGATGTCGCCCAATCTCCAGCGGCAAATAGGCGCGTCTGGCGATATATCACGCGTAAAACCGCGTGCTAAGAATCGCCTCTCCAACGCATGATAAGCAGAGAGTGCCGCCACTTGTGCCACGACATCCACGTCATAAGTGATGCGTGGTGGTGATGAGTTCGGCGATGTGCATAGCATTCCCGCCGCGCAACCACCAACAAATACCAACTCATCGCATAGCTCGTTCAATGCTTGAGCCACAACATCCACCATCTGGATATTTGGGTCGCGCGGATTCAAAACCGCTCCTCAAATAATTTTTCGGCGAGCTTGCGTTCGCGCGCATTGCCCATACGCAAGGCATCAAACAAAGCCAAGTTTTCATACAGGGCTGCATTGCGAAGCGCGGCGGATGGTGCACTCGGATAAAGCGGCATCAGCGCAATACCGCGCACACTGCCCTCGGCATGAGGCCACACTGGCACAGGGTCGACTGAAGGTGCAATCGAAGCATTCAGCGGCGCGGCGGCATAGGCTGTGGGTATACCACCCACCATTCCGCCCCTTGCTGCGGGGAACACATAGCGCGCACCATGAAACAAAAATTCTTTGAATGCAGGAATGATGATGCTGGGCTGCTTGTCCACAAACGCCAATAGCCGCGATTGTTCCGCACGCTTCAACGCACTATGTACTTCCGACATTGATAGTCCGGCATAGGCCGCCAGCTCCGCATAGTTCAACACCTCACCGCGCTTGGCAAACAATGCCAGCAGCAAGTAAAAATCCTGTGCTTTGAGGGTGGGTTGGCGATTGACGGCGCGGCGCATGGTGTAACTCCAAAAATAATATTCGCATTTCGCGAATAGCGAAAATACTATTTATTCAATCATCTTGCAACAATATTCAAGCACTTCTTGGAATTGCGCATATGCTGTATGCAAATTGCATATAGACCGTGCTCCCGAATTAAAAACCCGCTTTCCAAAAATTTTTTACGCGGGCGGATGAACCTAAAAACTACAATACTAACCACAGAGGACACAGAGAATGTTCGGCACTTAAAGATTTTTGCTTCTCACCCGTTGATTTAATTCCGCAGTGGCTTGCCGGTCTTGAGCATATGCTCCACACGCGCCTTGGTCTTCTCGGTCGCAACCAATTCCAAAAAGTGTTTGCGCTCCAAATCGAGTATCCATTGTTCGTCTACCAGACTGCCGCCTTCCACATCTCCACCGCAGATGATCTCGGCGACCCTGCAACCGATATCGTAGTCATGCTCGGAGATAAAGCCGCCCTCTTTCATATTGATCATCGCCGCTTTCAAAGTGGCGATGCCGGTACGTCCAGCAACGGGAATCTGCTTGTTCTGCAATGGCGGTCTGTAGGCAGTCGCGTTCATAGCGAGTGCTTCCTGTTTAGCGACATGCAACAACTCGAAGCGGTTCAACACGATGCGGTCGGTGGCGCGCAGATAACCCATCTCTTTTGCCATCTCTGCGCTCTTGGCAACTTCACCCATCGCGATCTGCTGGAAGTAACGTTTGATATGGGGAAACAGGTCACCGCCTCGGGCCTCGATAGCCGCTCTATGCGCCATCTCTTTACATCCGCCACCCGCAGGCAACAGACCCACACCGACTTCGACTAGACCGATATAGCTTTCCAGTGTGGCGACAATGCGTGCGCAATGCATGGTGAACTCACAACCACCGCCGAGGGCTAAACCATCCACCGCAGCGATAGTGGGTACTTGCGCATATTTCAAACGTTGCGAAATAATCTGGAATTTTTCTACCACTTCGGCGACGCGTGGCACATTGCCAGTTGCTGCGTTGACGATAGCGCCCAAGCCACCGCCACCCGCAACAGTATATTTAACGCGGTTGGCAGCGCCTTTGAGTTTGCCGAATAGCCCCTCATCGGCCGGACTCTCTTGCACGCCTTGCATAGCTTGCAACAGATTCGCACCTACCGAAAACGGTGGCTCGGTCTGCCAGATGATGAGTGCGGAAAATTTTGCTTCGGCAATATCCAGCGCTTGCAAGATACCGTCCAATACTTCGTTACCCAAGGTGTGCATCTTGCTGATGATGCTCAAGATGGCGATGCCGTCGCCGGTATGCCATAGACGCACACCCTCGTTCTCAAACACCGTCTCGCCATACACGACGTTTTCAGCGAGTAAGCGTTCTGGATAGAGTTGACGTTTATAGACTGGCAGTTGTGAACGTTGCTGATAACTCTTGCTGGTGGGTGCATAAGAACCCAAAGCATTGTGTACGCCTTCACGTGTGGGCTCTATCACCCAGGCAGGCAATGGTGCAGCAGACATCGTTTTTCCAGCCGCGATATCTGCACTGATCCAGCCTGCGACCTGCTGCCAACCTGCAGCTTGCCATATCTCGAATGGACCACTGTCCCAACCGAAGCCCCAACGCACAGCGAAATCCACATCGCGCGCATTGTCGGCAATGTCGCCCAACATCAACGCGCAGTAATGAAAGGCATCGCGGAAGATGCACCATACGAATTGAGCTTGTGCATCATTGCTGTCGCGCAACTTGCCTAACTTCACCGCCCAATCACGTTCACGCAAGATGTCTTTAACAGCATCATTGGCCTTACCGCCAGCCACGCGATAGCTCTGTGTCGCCAAGTCCAACACTTGTATCTCTTTACCTATTTTTTGATACACGCCGCGCTTGGCCTTCTGTCCCAACGCACCTTGCGCGATGAGTGTTGTGAGCCATTCCGGCACTACGAAATAACTATGCCAAGGGTCGCTGGCAAGGTTGTCGCGCATGGTGTTGACCACGTGCGCGAAGGTATCCAAACCCACCACATCCAAGGTGCGGAAGGTGGCACTCTTGGGACGTCCCAAATAGCGTCCAGTAAGCGCATCGACCTCATCGAAACCCAAGCCTAGACGCTGTGCGTGATATACGGTCGCAAGCATGGAGAACACGCCGATACGGTTGGCGACAAAGTTGGGCGTGTCTTTGGCACGTACCACGCCTTTGCCCAGACCCGATACCAAGAAGGTCTCAAGCTGGTCTAGCAAGCCTGCATCGGTATTCTCGCAGGCAATCAATTCCACCAGATGCATATAGCGCGGCGGATTAAAGAAGTGGATGCCGCAGAAACGATGACGCAGCGTTTCGGGGAATGCGGCGGCGAGCTTGTTAATAGACAAGCCCGAAGTATTGGTCGCGAAGATCGCATGTGCACCCAGATACGGGGCGACTTTATGGTACAGATCGGACTTCCAATCTATGCGTTCGGCGATAGCCTCAATGACCAGATCGCATTCGCGCAAGCTTTCAAGATGCTGCTCGTAATTCGCAGCTTCTATGAATTGCACTTTGGCAGGACTCGCCAAGGGACTGGGGTCCAGTTTTTTCAAACCATCCAATGCCTTGTTGACGATGCCGTTCGGCACGCCCTCTTTAGCGGGAAGATCGAATAACAGCGTGGGCACATTGGCATTCACCAGATGCGCCGCGATCTGCGCACCCATTACACCGGCACCCAGTACCGCGACTTTGCGTATCTGAAAATTGCTGTTCATCGCAATACTCCAAAATTTGTAGGGGATGACCAGCCCCGATATATTGTTAATCAAAAAAATTAAAACGGGAAGGCTGACCTTCCCGTTAGTTTTTCACTTTACCTAGAAACTATGAGCGTACTGCACACTCATAATGTCAACGCTGTTGCTATAGCTACCAACCAAAAATCCTTTTCCGATCAAGTCTGGATTCGCCGTGGCATTCTGATTCATGCTAGCCTTACTGACAAAGAGATGCGCATAACCGAAGTCCAGCATATCTGATTTGCTAGGCTTATATTGCCCACCGATCGACAGCCATGTACGACTGGCATCTGGAATGCGAACTGTTCGATATGTATCGGCAACTGGTGATTGATCTAAAGCGACACCGGTACGTGCCGTCCACTGATCGTTGTAGTGATAACTCGCTCCTGTGGAAATACGCCATGTGTCACTCCAGTTCTCAGGAGTCGCAGAGACAGTCGTTCCATTTGGACGCACAACACGCAACTCTTTCAGCACACTCCAACCCGTCCATGTTGCGTCGGCCATCACGTCCCAACTCTCGCTCAACTGATGAAACGCACTAAATGAGAAAGAATCTGGCATCTTAATATCGAGTGTTACGGGAGTATTTGCTACGGCAGCTACCGAAAAGGTCGCGTTACCAGTTAATCGGTAGCCGATTGCTGAACGGTAAGCCATCCCCAGCCGTGTAGTTGGGCTCATTTCATACATCGCACCTAGGTTGTAGCCCCATGCTGTATCACTCCCAGTGATGCGCGCAGTGCCTGCTGCACCTGCAAAGCTAGTCAACTCACCCTTGATTTGCTGAAAGTTAATTCCCGCGCCTAGGCTGAGCGAATCACTTACCTGATAAGCCAAAGATGGATTTAAATTGATTGTTTCTATCCTCGATTTAATCCCTTGTGCACGACCAGTCCACGTTGGTGTGTACTCAGTCTGCATTCCAAATGGTGCGTTGATTCCCACACCTAGTTTCATTTTTGGGCTTGCCTCCATAGAGAAATAAGCATTCGGCACAAAAGCCAGACTACCTGCCTCTCCGCCAGCATCACCACCGATACCGCCTGTTCCACTGAACTTTGCCGATGGCTTGATGAAAGCACCGCCCACAGAGAGTTGCTTGCCACTCAAACGCGACATGCCAGCTGGGTTAAAGAAGATGGTCGTGGCATCCTCTGCACTGGCAGCACCACCCGCAAATGCATTACCCAGTCCACTCCCCTGCTCTATCAGCGCAAAGCCCGAAGCTGCCGCATTCCCAGTAAGCGCTGCAAGTGCTGCAGCAATTGAAAAGTTCAGTACTGATTTTGAAAATTTCATGATGCGTTCCCCTTAAGAGTATTAACGATGAAAAGACTACCAACACTGGCACTACGATTTGCTACTTAATCTTCCGGCGGTACCACTCTAGGCTTGCGATCTTCACCCACAGCCACATAAGTCAGTGTCGCCTCAGTGACTTTCACACAAGTCGGTTTGATCGGATCGCGTTGCGCATAAACCTCGACGTTGACGGTGATAGAAGTGCGGCCAACTTTAACAATATCTGCATACAGGCTGACGATATCGCCCATGAACAAGGGCTGTTTGAAGATGAAGGAATTGACCGAGACCGTTGCCACGCGGCCTTTGGCTCGACTGATGGCAGGGATGCTGCCAGCGATATCTACTTGGCCCATGATCCAACCGCCAAACACGTCGCCGGTGTAATTGCAGTCTGACGGCATCGCCACCACACGCATGGTGGCATGGCGTTGCGGCAAGGTTGTTGTAATCGGTTTTTCCTCGTTCACTTTAATGTCCTTCGTATAGCTGGTTGATTTCTTCGGCATAGCGTTCAGTCACCTTGCTGCGCTTGATCTTTAGCGTAGGTGTCAGCAGGCCGTTCTCTATGCTCCATGGTTCTTGCAACAACAGCACGCGATTCACCTTGGCATAGCCAGGGAATTCGCGCAGATTGCGTGCAATACGCTTCAATATTTTGCCTTGTACGCGGCTATCAGTGAGCGCTTCCGGCATATCGGGACGCACCCCAGTCTCTTCGGCGAAATGCAACCAGATTTCAGGATTCAGCACGGCAATCACGACCAGATAAGGCCTACCTTCGCCGTACACCATCACTTGATCGAACAGCGGGTCATGCAGGACGGCTTGCTCCATATCACTTGGCGGGATCTTTTCGCCATTCGACATGACGATGATCTCTTTGATGCGTCCGGTGATGTACACATGCCCCGTCTCACTGATGCGTCCAGTATCGCCGGTATTCAGCCAACCATCCTCATCTATCATGGCGCGCGTCGCTTCCTCGTTGCGCCAATAGCCCATCATCACATTGGGGCCCTTAACCAACAGCGCGTTGTTTTCGCCCACGCGGATCTGCACATCGCGTATCGGCTGTCCCACACTATCTGGATAGTTGTTCTCCAAACTATTGCCTGTGGCGATGGGACTGGTTTCGGTCAGACCATAACCTTGCACCACGGCTAATCCCAAGCCCACAAACACGCGAGATATCTCTGCAGCAAGTGCGGCGCCACCGCTAATCGCGACGCGCAAACGTCCACCGAGCTTATCGAGTATCTTTTGCGCCACCAGATGTTGCAGCAATGGCCACAACAGAAAACTGGGCTTCCAGCTACCCCGTCCTTGCTCTTGTTCGAATCTAGCCCAGCCTGTCTCTACGGCAAAATGGAACAACTTGCGCTTCAGTGGCGAACCTTCTTCTAGCTTGGTGCGTATCGCACTATAGACGCGCTCATAGATGCGTGGCACCGAGACCATGATGGTTGGCCTGATGGTGAGCAGATCTTCAGAGAGCAGCGGAATGGAGCGCGCATAAGCCACGGTCGCACCCGTCATCACTTGAAGGTAGTAACCGCAAGTGCGCTCAAAGGTGTGAGAAAGCGGCAGAAAAGACAGATACAGGTCATCGGCACGCACAGTGAAAGTATCTAAGGCCGCATGTGAATTGCTCAACATATTGTAATGACTGAGCATCACACCCTTAGGCTTGCCGGTTGTCCCAGAGGTGTAGATGATGCTCGCCAACTCTTTGATATCAACCGGCACGGCAGGCTGCAACTGGGCTGTATCGGGCAGATAATCGGCACTCGAACGCAGACTCGCTTCGGAACTATCTTTGACTTTCTCCAGACTGATAAAGCGCACCACGCTCGGCATCTGTTCGCGCACCGTACGCAAAGCTTGCCATTGTTCTGCATTCTCAAACAGCAACACCTTCACCTCGGCGTTGTTGACGATGTAAGCGATATTGTCCGGTCTGTCTACGGTATACAAAGGGACAACCACCAACCCGAGCGACATCGCCGCCTGATCGAACATCACCCATTGCGGACAATTGCGCAGCATGATGGCGACGCGATCTCCGCGCTGCAAACCTTCCTTGCTCAATGCAGCTTGCCAACGTGCAACGGCCGCGCGCATATCGCGCCAACTCAATGACACCCAAGCATTATTTTCGAAATATTGGTAAGCGACCTTGTCGGGCGTACGGTTAGCACGCGCTACAAAAAGTCCATGCAACGTACCCGCTTGCTCAGGGGAAATCACATCTGGCTTATACATAAGCGACTCCTATCAACCTAAAAAAAGATCACCAAACAAGGGTACGCCTGGCTCCATGGCGTATTGATCTAAGTCCGTGACACCTGCTGCACGTAATACATCTTCATCGAGGAAGAACTGACCGCTGGCCTGCGCGACAGGCTGGGTAATGATCTGATAAGCCGCATCCGCCATGATGGCGGGCTTGCGTGAGGCACGCAGGATAGCCGGCGGAAAATTAAACTCGATCGCCGCTGTGGCGATCGTAGTACGTGGCCACAGACAATTCACCGCGATTCCTTTTCCTGCCTGCGCCTTGGCAGAGAACTCACGTGCCATCCCTAAAGTACACAGGCTCATGCCCATTTTGGACATCGTATATGCCAAGTGTGGTGCGTACCACTTCTCATCCAAACTCAGGGGAGGCGAGAACGTCAGGATGTGTGGATTGTCAGCACGTAATAGATGCGGGATGCAAGCTTGCGACAACAGGAAAGTCCCTCGCATGTTCACGCCCCACATCAGATCCAAACGTCTAGCAGGCGTATCTAAGGTGCTGGTAAGGTTGATCGCACTAGCGTTATTAATCAGCACATCAATGCCGCCGAAGTGTTCGACGACCTCTGCAACTGCCGCTTGTATGGCTTGCTCATCACGCACATCCAGTTGTATCGCCAGCGCCTGACCTCCCGCCTTTACCACCTCCTCTGCGACGCTATGAATCGTGCCTGGTAACTTAGCGTGCGGCGTGACGGTCTTGCCAGTGATGACTACTTTGGCACCCTCACGCGCACAACGCAGCGCAACTTCACGACCTATGCCACGGCTGGAGCCTGATATGAAGATGACTTTATCGCGCAAAGATTTCATAGTCTTCCCGGAAAATTCCAACTCTATGAACAACGCCCCATCAAGCTAGCGTCTGAATTTTTATTCACACCTGATTCGCGCGCAAGGCGGCAGGATCGAAATCATCCACCATGATGACTTTGCGACGTAGCGCGTAGTCACGCTCCAATTGCAGTGCTTGCTCTGCGGTGAGGACGCCTGCGTCGCGCGCCTCGGCGATGCGCTCCAATTCTTGCAATGCTTTGACCTTCTTGGCCTTACGCGCCGATTCAACCAGCGCGTGTACAGGCTCGCAAGCGATTGTGCTGAGCAGTGCGGCTTCTAAAGCACCCACGGCATCCTGCTCATCGTTAGGGATATAGATACCTGCACACAAACGGTCACGTGCCTCGCCTGGCTCCATCAATAAGGCGGCGACCAGATGACCTGTGTGATCTGAAGGTGGCATCAGCTTCCTACCCAGAGGGAAAATCATTACACTCAGCAAACCACGCATCAGTGGGTTGGGGAAGTTCTGTATCACGCCCGCGAACGCATCCTGTATCTTGTACAAAGCATCTTGCATAGACCAATCCAGCAAAGGTAAGTCTGCAGCTGGACGACCATCATCCTCGAAGCGCTTCAAGGTCGCGGAACACAGATACATTTGGCTTAATACATCCCCTAAACGGGCGGAAATTTTTTCGCGACGTTTGAGCGTACCACCCAAAACTGCCATCGCAATATCCGCCGAGAAGGCGAAGGCAGCCGAGTAACGCGTCAGTTGCTGATAATAGCGGCGTGTCTCTACACCATGCGGTACCGAGATCGCACGACCACCTAGACAGCCATAGACGAAACTGCGTGAAGCATTGCATAGCGCGAAGCTAATATGTTCGAACAAGGCGGTATCGAAATTGATTAGCGCGCGCTTGGGGTTCTGATCCAGCGTGGCCGCAATTTCTTTGAGCACATAAGGATGTGAACGGATTGCACCCTGACCGAAGATCATCAACGTGCGCGTCAGGATGTTTGCACCCTCTACTGTGATGCCGACAGGCGTTTGCTCATAGAAGCGTCCCAGATAGTTATCCGGCCCTAGACAAATACCCTTGCCGCCATGCACATCCATCGCATCGTTGATGACAATACGACCGCGCTCTGTTGAGTGATATTTGATGATGGCCGAGATCACAGAAGGCTTCTCATGCAAGTCAATCGCCAGCGCGGTGAGGCGGCGCGCGGAGTCAACCATATAGGTATGCGCACCAATACGTGCCAAGGGCTCTTCCACGCCTTCGAACTTACCAATGGAGACCTTGAATTGCTTACGTACACGACCATAAGCACCGCTGGTGCGTGCTGCCAATTTCATGGCGCCCACGCTGCTGGCAGGTAAAGAGATGGAGCGGCCCGCTGCCAAACATTCCATCAACATGCGCCAGCCCTGACCGATGCGCGTCGCCCCGCCGATGATGTACTCCATCGGAATAAACACCGCATTACCCTGGGTAGGTCCATTCAAGAACGCACTATTCAAGGGGAAGTGACGACGCCCAATCTGTACGCCGGGCGTGTCGGTGGGTATCAAAGCCAGCGTGATGCCGCGACCGACTTCGCCACCCAGCAAATGCTCAGGGTCATACAGTTTGAATGCTAGGCCTAGTAAGGTGGCCGCAGGGGCGAGCGTGATGTAACGCTTCTCCCACGTGACGCGTACACCGAGTACGTTCTGTTGACCATTGAAGTCACCATAGCCAACGACACCATAGTCCGGTATTGCACCTGCATCCGAACCTGCAAATGGACCAGTCAAGGCAAAACAAGGCACTTCCTTACCTTGCGCCAGACGCTCCAGATACTGGTCTTTTTGTTCATTCGTACCGTAATGCAGCAATAGCTCAGCAGGGCCTAAGGAGTTGGGTACCATCACCGTCACAGCAGCCGTACCACTACGTGAGGCAACTTTGGTGACTACCGCCGAGTGTGCTTGTGCAGAAAATTCCAAACCTCCATATTGCTTAGGAATAATCATGCCGAAGAAACCTTTGTCGCGGATGAATTGCCAGACTTCAGGTGGCAAATCGGCACGGGTATGAGTGATATCCCAATCATCCAGCATGGCACACAACTGTTCGACTTCATTGTCTAGGAAGGACTGCTCCTCCACACTTAGTCCGCACTTAGGATAGGCCAACAATTTATTCCAATTGGGATGACCGCTAAACAACTCGCCATCCCACCACACCGTCCCCGCGTCTATCGCTTCCTGCTCTGTAGAAGAGATTTGCGGTAAGACTTTGCGGAAGAATTTGAGTATGGGTGCGCTGATGACAGCGCGACGTAGTAGAGGAATACCAAAGAAGACGATGAACAGAAACAGTACAATATATACAATCTGCAAGGCGGTTTCAGAGATGCTGGCCCGTATGGCGATGACAGGCACGATGACCATCAAAGCAATCAACCAACTAGTGAGGGTGGCACGGAAGAACGCCAATAATAGGAAAATTGCCAATACCCCGAGTATCGTCAAGAACATGATCCGCTGCTCCTCTAATAATTTTTATTGATGATGCCTAACTTTAACGCGAGCACTCTATGAGTACAACACACTGGATGACATATTCATAGCTTTACCCAAGAATATTTGTTTACACAAAAAATCTAGGCAAGATTATTTATATATTTCGACCAATTCTTAGAAGTACATCACTCCATCTGTACAGCTTAGTCGTAGCGTGAGTTCAACTCTTACAGTTGGCTTTACGTTCCATCCAATAGACCACATTACCAGCCATGACAATACTGCCGGAAATAATGAACGATGTCGCGGCGACAGCGCCGCCCGCGACCAGTAAGGCAGCACAGGCATCCTGATTGGAGCTGTTACACAGTATGTGAAAATCGTTGAACTGACCGTCAGTTTCCAACGTCATGTGATGTAGCAAGCCTACGCAATTCGGATCGCGAGTGACATGAGTACGCGGCACATAGACACAAGCCTGCAGGAGCAGCAGACATAACAGCGCAACTCGTTGCGGGACTCGATTATTCATGCACCCGTTTAGCAGGGCGTGGTGAGCAGAGTTTCTCACAAGGTGTGCCGTCGCCATCTGCATCCAGATATTTCAGACCACACACTGTCAAGTAGCGGCGTGCCTCCTCACAGCTTTCCATCTGCGCACAACGCTTGCGGTGTAGGCACAAAGGATCTTGAGTGGAATTGGCGATAGGAGGCGCAAGCACCGTGCTTGCATGTTGCTTGCGCCAATCCCAAGGTGGAGTGGGTTTACTCATCGCCCATAGACCGCGCGGTACAGCTCTTGCCTCCGCCTCTAGCGCGACCAAATCATGGTTGCTGTGATAGTGCGAATATTCCCAAGCCATGCCACGGCGTATCTGCTCGGTGTTTACATCCACGCCGTCGACACGCAGTCGTGCAACCATGCGGCCATATTGATCGATGGCCTGACTGACGACTTGTACTTGTTTGTTTAGCACCATCCCAGCCAATGAATCCTTGGAGCTTGCACCAAAGGGTTGATCTTTCTCGGGCGCATCGATGTCGACCAGACGTATCTTGGTCAGACCGCTACCGCGACGGATCAACACCGTGTCGCCATCCAATACCGCGATGACCTGGGTGACGAAAGTATCGGCCTGCGCCATGCCAAACGCAGTGAGCAACACCACGCACAGCGCCCACCTCACGGCAGCAGACTCCTCACGATCGCCATACAGAGCAGTGCATAACCGGCAGCGAGGATGTCATCAAACATGACACCCAATCCGCCGTGCCAGTTCTTGTCAAAGTGACTGATAGGTGGCGGCTTGACGATATCGAAGAAGCGGAACAAGGCGAAGGCCAGTAGCGACCATTGCCAACCCGCTGGAGTGAAAAACAGTACCAACAACATCGCCACCACTTCGTCCCACACAATGCCGCCGAAATCTGCCACACCCAAAGACTTGCCGGTGATGTCGCAGGCCAACACACCTAAAGCGAACGACCAGATCAGGATGAACAAGAACCACGCGTCCGACACATTTGTGGATAGATACCAATACAACGGGAAAGCGACCAAAGTACCAAAAGTACCTGGGGCCTTGCGCGCGAGTCCGCTACCGAAGCCAAACGCGAGGAAGTGCGCAGGATGCTGAAATAGGAAGCGCCAATTAGGTTGGACGCGTAACTCGTCGTGATCAGAAGTGCTCATATCCACCATTCTGTAGTTGTATAGGCAGGCCATCCGCATCATGGACGACATAGCCGCTGCCTGCAACGATGCGACCAATACGCGTCAACGGCAATGCCAATCGTGTCGAGATCCCTGCGATGCTCGCACGTTGCTGAATCGCAGCAGTAAAACACAGTTCGTAATCATCACCACCCGCCAAAGCACAGCGCACCAACTGTGCAGTGTGACGACGCAACACCTCAGAGACGGGTAGCTCAACTAGTGATAACTCGGCCCGCACTGCTGAGCGCTCTAGGATATGACCTAGGTCGGCCACCAGACCGTCCGATACGTCGATGGCACTGTGCGCGATGCCACGCAATGCCACACCTAGTGCAACACGAGGCTGCGGGCTGTGCAACGCAGATGCACATGCGGCGTAGTCTTGCTCACTCAGCACCAAATTGCCTTGCATATGCGCCAAGGCCAAGGCCGCATCGCCCAACTTGCCCGACACCCAAACATCGTCCCCAAGCTGCGCGCCATCACGACGCAAGGCTTGCGCTACCGGCACTTCACCCATGATAGTCACGCACAGATTCAATGGCCCGCGTGTAGTGTCACCGCCCACCAGATCTACGCCGTATTGTTGCGCCAACGCGAAGAAACCTGCGCTGAAACGCTCTAGCCAATCTTCGTCCGCGTCTGACAAAGACAGCGCCAAAGTCGCCCATTTGGGGGTCGCACCCATGGCGGCGAGATCGGAAAGATTCACCGCGAGTGTCTTGTGGCCTAATTGATAAGGGTCGGTATCGGGAAAGAAATGTGTACCGCTCACCAGCATGTCGCTGGATACTGCAAGCACATGACCTTCACTCACTTGCAACAAAGCACAATCATCACCCACGCCCAACACAGCGCTGGGACTGGCGCGTGTGAAGTGACGTTTGATGAGATCGAATTCAGACATGGTGTAGTCGCTATTTCGCCTTAGTGATTTAGCTAAAGGCTAAGGACCAAAGCCAGAACTAGCCCTTGCGTGCCGCAAATTCCACTGTGCGGACCTTAGGTGCGAGTTTATCGAGTACGCCATTGACGTATTTATGGCCATCTGTACCGCCAAAGGTCTTGGCCAGTTCGACGGATTCATTGATGACTACTTTGTAAGGAACTTCGATCTTCTGTGACAACTCGAATGCGCCCAACATCAGCACCGCGAACTCGACCGGACTCAGCTCACTCAAAGGACGATCCAAGAAAGGTGACAACAAGGCTTCGATTTCGGTATGTTGTGCGATCGTGCCACGCAACAGACTACTGAACATAGGCTTGTCATAACGGCCCAGATTCTTCTCGGTCTGCATCTGCTTCTCAATGTCGGCTGCATCATTACCCGAGACACGCCATTGATAGATGCCCTGAATGGCCAGTTCACGCGCGCGGTGACGCGGACTCTTATTAGTCGACTTGCTGACTTCCTTGATACTGGTCTCTTCGCTCATGCCACACCTTTCAATAGATTGACCATCTCGATGGCGACCATCGCAGCTTCCGCGCCTTTGACGTGCATACGCACGATAGCTTGTTCGTCGGTATCTGTCGTTAAGATGGCATTAGCGATAGGCACGCCGCAAGACAATTGCACATCACCCACACCGCGTGCTGATTCATTTGAGACCACTTCGAAGTGATAGGTGTCGCCGCGTATCACCGCACCCAATGCAATCAGTGCATCGTACTTTGCGCTGTCAGCCATGTGCAACAGCACCAAGGGAATCTCAAGCGCACCCGGCACAGTCGCTAGCGTGATGTCATCTTCGGCTACGCCTTGTTTCACCAATTGCGCACGGCACGCACCTAGCAGACCTTCGCAGATTTCAGGATTGAAGCGGCTTTGCACGATGCCGATACGCAGTCCGTGACCATTGTGGTTTTGTTCGATTTCTTTCATGACTTGCTCCTCAAAATATTTTCTCTAAGGGTGTCTCTAAAAATTCAAAATCCTAAGCGAGGCAAGGCGCGAAGAAATTTTTGACGCGCCGCATATTAAACATATGTAAGCGGTAAAAATTTCTGAGCAACGCCGCATCGCAAAACCGCTAGGGTCTTCCCCGAACAACTAAAGGGCTTTGCCCTAAGTTGTAACGTGAACGGAGTTTTGATTTTAAGAGATGCCCGTTACTCGTGTGTGGCGTAACCAGTAACTTCCAACCCGAATCCCGCCATGCTAGGCATCTTGTGTGGGGTCGCCAGCAAACGCATCTTGCCCACGTTCAAATCACGCAAAATCTGCGCACCTATACCGTAACTACGTGGATCCCATTGTGTCGGCTGTTGCGCGGCCGCGTCTAAGGTGGCACGTGCCAGCAGGTCTTGCGAAGTCTCTGTTCTATGCAACAACACCAACACGCCAGCATCAACTTGGGATAACTTCTTCAGCGCCTGATGCACACTGGTAGATGAGGTGTGGCTGCTCTGTTCCAGAAAATCTATCACCGACAAAGGCTCATGCACACGCACCAAGGTCTCGCTGTCGTGTTGTATCTTGCCCTTCACCAAAGCCAAATGCGTACGCTGTGTGGTCTTGTCCACATAAGTCGCCAGATCGAACTCGCCATATGCGGTCTGCACCTTGCGCGTAGACACGCGCTCGACCAGCTTCTCGTTCTGGCTGCGGTGTTCGATAAGGTCGGCGATAGTGCCTATTTTCAAACCATGTTGTTTGGCGAACTCGATGAGGTCGGGCAAACGCGCCATCTCACCATCGTCTTTAAGTATCTCGCAGATCACCGAAGCAGGTGTCAAACCAGCCAGTTCCGCCAGATCACAACCCGCCTCAGTATGACCTGCACGTACCAGCACACCACCATTTTGCGCACGCAGTGGGAAGATGTGTCCAGGTTGCACAATGTCACTAGGTTTAGCGTTTTTGGCTGCAGCGGCTTGCACGGTGCGCGAACGATCCGCTGCCGAAATGCCGGTAGTCACGCCTGTCGCTGCTTCTATGGACATGGTGAAATTGGTCGCCAGCGGCAAACCGTTTTCACGCACCATCAAAGGCAAAGCGATTTGTTCGCAATGTGCAGCAGTCAGCGTCAAACAGATCAGGCCGCGACCATGTTTGGCCATAAAATTGATCTTCTCGGGCGTGGTGAAGTCGGCAGCGAACACCAGATCACCCTCGTTCTCCCTGTCCTCTTCATCCATCAACACGACCATGCGACCAGCACGCATCTCTTCGATGATCTCTTGTATTGGTGATATACCCGTCATGCCTTAAACCTCAATAAGCTTGCAAACAGCGCGGATTGCGCCAGCGATAGGGGCGAGATTCTACCATTTCGCCCTAGTTCGGACCGAGCTAAATCACCAAGTGATATAGGATAGACCGTGTTGCGCACGATGAGCTGTGAGTTCAGACTGCCGACACACACATGCCGTAGGGAATTGAGATGCTGGATAGATTCAACACGCTGCTCAGCGCGACCACACGCGAGACCCTAGCCCTACGCTGGTTCGGCCTGAGCAAGATTCCGATGCTGCTATACACAGGCGTCTCGGTCACCGCTGTAGATGACCAACATATGGTGGTACGCATCCCCTTGCGTCGCAGGACGCGCAATCACTTGGGCTCCATGTATTTTGGTGCTTTGTGCGTGGGTGCCGACTGCGCCGGCGGTGCGTACGCCATGCACCTCATCCGCCACCAAAAGTTGAACATGGCACTGGCCTTCAAAGACTTCGAGGCTAAGTTCCTTAAACGTGCTGAAGGTGATGTGGAGTTTTGCTGTGCCCAAGGTAAAGAGATCGCCGCACTGGTTGAACTAGCAACTACCTCAGGAGAGCGAGTGGAGCGTCAGATCGAAGTCATCGCCACCGTCCCTAGCATCAGTGATGAACCTGTGGCGGTGTTTAAGTTGACGCTGTCGCTAAAACTGCGAGCCTAAGGAATTAAAGGTAACTCATCCCGCTTGATACGCAACACCAGCACTTGCTCAGTCGGATAATTCCCGCGCGCCATCTGTAGCAACTTATTCACCGTGCCCGTCTTGTGCACCACCACGTCGAGCACAGCGAGTTGTTCCACGCGGGTGTAAGCAGCGGGAAGCAAAGCTTGATCACTGTCGCGCATCACGACCAGCGCCTCTGCTGGCAGGGTCGTCAATGCCCGTGGCGTCTCAGCTGGCGTACATTCTCTATCTGTATACAAAGCCAGTTCGCGACACTCCAATGACATCTGGTATGCATATACCTTCAGGTCTGCGTGTTGTTTAACGACAGGTGCTACGTGATAAGCCATATCGTACTTGAGGTAGGTGATCGCAGTGATTGCCACCATGGAGACATAGGCCGCGAGCATCGCAAGTACGGGATAGATCACCACCGTGAGCTTGGTCGAAGGCCTAGTGAAATAGAGATATGCAGCAGCGGCAATCACCATCGCCAAGGTCAGCGCTTGCAAGGCGTGACTACCGACACTGAGGTTGAGATATAGCGCCAACACGACCAGCAATGCGGTGATGCTGCGCTGAGACCATTGCAGACCTGTGCCTGTAGCAGAATCGGCTATCCAGCCAGACAGATATCGTCCGCACAATATCGCAGCGAAAGGGAACAGGATCACGGTGTAGTGATCGAGCTGGAAGCTGGTGGCACTGAACAAGCCAAAGGTAATGAAGAAGGCGCCATTCAAGAAAATAAAGCTGGCGCGTTCCGATACGCTACGTTTAGTGAAGTTGCGCAAGCCTGCTGCTTGCGCTGCGAAAAACACCGCTACCCAAGGCAGGTAAGCCCACAGAAACACCAGCACAAAATACAAAGGGTGACCGTTGTGGTTCTGGATCGGGCCGGTGTTAAAGAAGCGACCGAATTGGCTATCCCACAGGAAGAACTTGATGCCCGAGACATGCGTCTGTTCAAACACCAGCTTGGCGGGCTGTGAATCGAATTGCACATACAGTGCGTACACCTCAGGGAATACAAACAACAGCGCCAGCACCAGTGTGAGCAACCACTTGCCGCTCCACATCTTGTGCCATTGTTTTTGATATAACCACATGCACACCAAGCCACTACTGATGGTGATCAGCGTGAACACACCCTTGGTCATCACCGCCAGCGCACTGAACGCCGCACCCAGCAACAGATACTTGAGTTTGCTTTGCGCATCGAAGCGCAGCCAGTAATAACACGCGCCCATGATGAAAGCAGTCAGATAGGTCTCGGCTTTCACCTCGATGGAGGAATCCATCAAGTGATAAATTGACACGAATACCAAAACCGACATCCAGGCGACATCCTTGCCGTAGAACAATCTGGCGATGCGATAAGTGAAATAGCCACCGACAATATGTGCGAGGAAACCTGGCAGCTGATAGCTGAAAGTGCTGACACCAAAAAGCTTGAAGAACAACGCGGTGATCCAGAACGGTAGATGTGGCTTATCCAACCAATCCTGTCCATCCAAAATCAGATCACTCCAGTTGCCATGCATGGAGATGTGCTGCGATAAGGCGGCATAGGTGATGGAGTCACCACTGTTCAAGATAGGCGAGAGCATGGCCAGCGCATTAATCGCCAGTACGATGAAGCTCAGGATTTTTATTTGTCGTGTCATATTCATAGCCTAACTATCCAATTCATGTAGCGTACCGTCGGCATACAGCAAGGCACACCGCACGCGCTTGCCTGCATACACAGAACGCATTGCGGTCTGATACTCCTGCATCTGTGCTTGATGCCGCGCATCATCCTGTTGCTCACTCAATTTGTAATCCAATACCCACACTTCGTCGACGAATTCCACCAAGCGATCTATGCGTTTGAGTTCCCCCTGCGCATTCACATACGACATCTCGTTGCATGCACTTTGATAATGTCGCGGCTCGAAGTAGCACGCCAAGTCAGGTGCAGTGAGTAAACGCTGTGCGTTCTGCCAAAGTGCATCAAACGCATCTGCGGGGATATTGAGCTTACGTTGCAGATCAGTCTGCGACAACGTTAGCGATACGTCTGTCGGCGCGATATATTGCATCAGGCTATGCAGCCAAATACCGCGTCGTTGCGCTTCGCTGAGTACCGCCTTGCGCTTACCGGTAGGCAAAGGTTGTGTGAGTCGTGGATCTAGACGTGCATCCTCCCCACTATGCAGAGGATGGTCTGCTATAGAGGCGGGAATCTTACGTACATCAACAACAGCATCAAAAGGGGATGCCTTATCTACATGCACGTCAGTGATGCGCTCATACCAAGAATTTGCCACTAACTCACCGCTACCACTGACCATCAGTATCTGTTTGGCGCGTGTCATCGCGACATACAGCAGATTCATATCCTCTCGATCCGCCAGTATTTGCTCGGCAGAAAAATACTTCTCTCGCGCCACACCACGACTAGCCTTGTCGCTATACAGCGAGAGATGTGCAGGACGTGCATCGTTGGTCGGCCAATCCAGCAACACATCGTTACCCCTGTCGGCAGGTGCTTTGCTGTTGCTATCGAGCAGCCAGACCAACGGCGCTTCCAGTCCTTTTGATTCGTGCACGGTGTAGATGCGCAAGGCATCGCCCGCCTGATCCACAGCACCTTCGTTAGGCGCTTCGCTATCATCAGCTTGCTTCATTTCAGACAGAGTACGCAGGAAGCGCGACAGACTGGGATAACGTCCTGCATCTACATTCAGCGCGATTTCCATGAAGGCCTGCAGATTCGCCAACACTGTGGCGCGCATCGCCACCGGCACAGCGGCGGCATAACGCTGCTGCACATCGGCCTCAAAATAGATGCGGTCTAGCAGATCGTGTACCGGCAATCTTTCTGCCAGCACCAGCCATTCCTGCAACAAAGCTTGTGCACGTTGCAGATGCTTTGTATCCGTGCCCGAAGCGCATAAAGCACAAAGACGCGCCCACCAGTGAGCGTTTTTGATATCGGCGTCCTGCATCCTGATCGCCAACATATCTTCATCACTGCAAGAGAACATCGGCGAACGCAACACGTGAGCAAGTTGCAAGTCGGCGAACGGCGTCATTAAAAAGGTCAGCAATGCTTGTATATCGGAGGCTTCCAGCGTGTCTAGTAGACCACCCCGACGCGAGGTCAGATAAGGGATATGCAAGTTGCGCAAAGCCTGTTCATAGGTGCGCAGATAGGTACGCTTACGCACCAGCACCATGATGTCGCCCCATTGCAATAAGCACTCGACCTTACCGTCACGTATCAACCAGCGTCCTACAATCTCCTGCAATCTCGCTGCGAACTGAGCCGCTTCGCGCTCACGTGCACCCTCTTCTCGATCGGGGTAGGCCTCCAGCAAGGGGTTACGCAGTTGCAGTCCCTCGGTCTCTGTGACTACCGCTGCATCTGCTAGCGCCAAGGGCAGCACTTCCACATAGCCAGCCATATCGGTTTGGAAAGCGCTGTGTGTCTCGAAGCCAGCGAACTTGGGCTGGCCGTCCTGCAAGCCGTCGAACACTGCATTGACTGTATCTAAGATCGCGGGCGCATTGCGGCGCGTCATGTTCTGCGACAGATACACAGCTTGATGATGGGTCATCAGGTAGTCACACACCACGCTGAACAAACGCGCATCGGCGCGACGGAAACGATAGATGGACTGTTTGGGGTCACCCACCACGAAGATCTTCGGCGTGCTGTTCACCGCAGCGGACGCAGCAAACCAGGCTTGCAATATCTGCCATTGCAGCGGGTTGGTATCCTGGAACTCGTCCAGCAACACATGGCTGTAACGGCTATCCAGTTTGTACTGTAGATACTCGGCATGCTCGCTGTGATTGAGCAACTGATAGACCCGCCACTCCAGATCGGCGAAGTCCAAACATTGTTGTTGCTGTTTCAAACGTTGGTAACTATCTAGCATCGCCAAACCGCAGCGCAGTGCATGTTGATTGAAGCGATAAATCTGCTGTGCCTGCAAGCTATCGAGTACGACTTGCAGCCCAGTGAATAATTGATCTTTGGCGAGCAGATACGCTTCCGCATCCTGTTTCTTGGTCGGCTTGAAACTGCGCGGTTCACCTGCTTGGGTATACAACAAGGGACGCAGTCGGTGGTATCGTTGACTCGCCTCGCCCTCCGTCCAGGCACGCTCCAACTCGCTCGCTTTTTTCTGCTGCGTATCCGTCCCATTCTCAGCATGAGAACGCAAGAAAGCAAACAAGGCAGCCTCACTTTGCTGCGCACTGCACCAGTCGGCAATAGGGTCTGCCGACATATCCACTTGCAACTCAGCGCGTATCGCCGCTAGCGTGTAGTCCAAAGGCGCGTCTTGACCTGCGGTATAAGCCCACCACTCGCTGCGTTTGTTAGCAAAGGCGTGCAGCAATTTTTGCGTACTGAACAAGCCGAGTTCGGCGAACAGATAGTCCATGGACTGCGCCAACTCACTATCCGGCTGCTTGAGTAATTCAGCAAAGAACAGCGTGCTAGCTTCGTCCCACAACATGCCGGTCTGCTCGACCAGTTGTACGCCACCAGCCAGCCCCGCATCCAGTGGCGCACGCTTAACGATCTGCATGAACCAGCCGTGGAAGGTGTTGATGGTAAGGGCGGGCTGCGCCAATAGGAACTGTTGGTACAGGCCACGCGCCTTGGGCAGCACAGTATCTAAATCAGCTTCGGCTATGCCGCGATGGCGCAGGAATTCACGTACATCATCGTCATTCTCGGTCGCCATCTTATACAACCAGTCGCGCAAACGAGCCTGCATCTCCTGTGCCGCTTTGCGCGTAAAGGTGATTGCCAATATCTCGCCCGGTTGCACACCGGCCAGCAGCAAACGCAAGATGCGCGACACCAGCAGCCAAGTCTTGCCGCTACCTGCACAGGCTTCGACGACAACGGATCTGGTGGGGTCTAAGGCTGCGCTATTATCCATGCGTCTCCTCCCATGCGCCCTGTCGGCACAGGCCGCGCATCTCGCAATGCGTACAGACTGTTTCAGCACCATGCGCGGGCATCGCCTGACCCTCGCGCAGCAGACTGTAAACATGTTGTAAGCGTTGCAAATCGAGGCGCGCCAATTCCGCCACATCACCAGCGGGTGCGACCGCTTGTACCTTACCTTCTAGGCTGACAAATGCCGCCTCGGTCGCCGCACTAACCTGCGCATAACAAGACAATTGCACGTCCTCGCCCGGGTCTAGTAATTTCTTCTTCAAGATGCTGCTGCTCTGAGTCTTGTAATCCAGCACGGCTCTTGCACCCTGCTCATTCACATCGACTCTATCGATACGACCGCGCAAGGTCAGCCCTTCCGCGACTGCTACCTCGAAGGGTACTTCGGCGTCTTCGTAATGCCAGCCCGAAGCTTCGCGTGCCAACTGCCATTCAATATATGAAGGTATGGATTTCTGCCAGCGCACCAACCAAGCACGCGCCTGATAGTCGCGTTGCAATGCCTGCTCGAAGACTTCGCTACTGATGCGTTGCAGTGCGGCCGACAACAGCACCACATCTTGCCCAGACAGCAGTGGATATTCACCATGGAAGTTCTGCAAGATCTGATGCACCCAAGTGCCATAGTCGCGCTTGTCTATCTCTTCACGCACTTCATCCAACTCATTCAGACGCAACACATAGCGCGCATAAAACTGATAAGGACACGCGACCAGACTGTTGTAAGCCGAAGGTGAGATGCGTGTTGGCAACACGTCACTATGTGCCGACGGCAGCGGCATCATTGCCTGCGGGGGCAAGACCATGCTGGCATCACGCACCGTTGCGCCTTCTATCACCTGAGCCAATTCGCTAGCCGCCATAGTCTCGCCAAATGCCAGCACATGCAGTGCGCGCAGCATCTCGAAATAAGGACTGAGCAGATTGGGTTCGCCACTCTTGTGTGCCTGCCAAGTCACCAACACGTCATCATTAAGCGCCAACAAACCCAGCAGATCATCACGCACCGCATCTTGCTGCACTTTACTCAAAGGCAAGTCCAGTGCCGCACGCACCGCATCGTTGAACCAAACGCTGCTGGCGGGTGCTGGCAGGTGTTGCGCATCACAGCCCAATAACACCACGGCATCGAAGCTGCGCCAACGGGTAGCAGCCAGATGGGTGAAAATCACTGGGCTTTCCACACTCATGTCGCGGAAGGTGTTGAGGTCTAGTTGTTGTGACAACCAGCGCTTCCATTCGGCAAAGCTGCAACGCGTGCCGTCCTGCTGCAACTCTTCGCGCCACTGCCCCAGCAATTGCAACAACTGCTGCCCCGCCGCATCCTCGCTCCAAGCACGCAACACACCCAAAATCTCCAAGCTATTACGCAGCGCCTGCAGCCACTGGCTGAGTGTCATGTTCTTCTTAGGTAATACCGCCGCAGCCTGACGCAAACGTACCAGCGCACGATTTAGCAGCGCATCCGTGCTGGTCGCAAGATAGTTTTCCAGCGCACCCACTACATTGTGCTTGCTCACCATCTGCTCAAATTCATAAGCCGCCTGCTTGCGCTCCTCTGCAGGTGCATCGGCAAACAGAAAGGGGGATTTGAGTAAGTCCAACACGTCGCGATGATAGAAGTCGTTCTGCAGCGTCTCCAGCCAACCCATCAGCACCGTGCTCACCGACAAAGTGGCGAAGGTCCAACCACTCTCGTCCTGCACCTGCACTTGTGCGCGCTCCAGCAAGGCGCGCACTCGGCGCGCCACCAAACGGTCTTGCACCACGACGGCGATGGAACTTTTGCCAGCCAACAAGTAACGACGTATCTGCACCTCGGCAGCGCGAGCCTCCTGCTCCATGCCGTGCGCGGCGAAAAGTTGCACGCGGGGTGCATATGACACGCCCTGCTCTTGCTTTAACTGGTGCGCATCAGCCAACAATTCTCCCTCTGTCGTGTCACGGCACAACGCGAGGCGCAACACCGAACAACTCGCATTCGCCGCAATCAGTTCGCGTAAATCGCAACGCGTCACCGTCACTCGTTCGCTGCAACGCTGCAAGAAACGTTGCTCAGGCACACTCAAGTCCGCGCTCAGCATCACAAATAAAGGGGTGGTGATATGTTCGGCCAGATGAGCCAGTCTTTGCTGATACTGACGTACCGCGTCAGATTGTGAGTTGGCCGCCATCGCATACCAAAGTTCGTGTACTACACGCGCTTCGAACTGCAAAGAATAACCATTGCGCGCGGCATAGGCCGCGACCAGTTGTTCGGTGAAAGCCTGCTGAGATTCGGGTAGCGCCACGTGATGGCGGGTCAATTCGTCTATAAGCGATAACAACTCGCGCGCCAAACTCCACAAGTCAGCATGCTCAAACCACTTTTGATCTCTTAGGGTCTGGTACAACAAGGCAATACGCTGATTATCCGTATCGACAGGAATATCCAAGGGCACACTGGCTGCCCAGTCACTGAGCGTAAGCATGTCGGGCAACAACACAGCCGACACGCCAGCCCGAGAAATCAGAGCTTCGGCAAGCGGCTGTGCAACGTGATAATTGGGTAGGACGACAGTGATGCCGCGCAGATCAGGCATCGCCCCCGCATGTGAGGACAATATCTGCTGCGCAACTTTTTGATAGAACTCAGGGTTCAAAGCATAGGATCCGAAAGTTAGCTTGTAACATGGGACGAGACCTAAGTTAGGTCACGTTTGTAGCTTGACCGAACTGTGGCCCGTTGATCAGCGCTCCAGTAGGTGCAACTTTTCTTTGACGTCTTTCCACTCGTCCGCATCTGGCGCAGCGTCTACCTTTTCAACGATAGGTTTCCACTGCTTGGACAGTTCGGCATTCAAGGCCAAGAAATGATGTTGTTCGGCTGGGAGGTCATCCTCAGCAAAAATCGCTTCAACAGGACATTCTGCGACGCACAGGGTGCAGTCTATGCACTCATCCGGGTCGATCACGAGGAAGTTTGGACCTTCGCGGAAACAATCGACCGGACATACATCCACGCAATCTGTGTATTTACATTTGATGCAAGATTCCGAAACTACATAAGTCATGAAAGTACTCCAATAGGCAAAAGTGGCGGCATTTTATCAGAGCAGCGCACGAAATCAGTCGAAAAATCAATTGGGGCGGTAATATCAGCATCAGCGAATTTACTTACTATCGCCTTGCCGCCTACACGAAATATTACAAATATCTAATTATATCTAATGATATTCGAAATACTGCCGATGATAAGGATGAGGTAAATATTTTACTTGGAGCTTATGTGACCATAAAAAATCTAATCAATTCGGCCTATTGCTGTAATACCTAGCATGTTTAACAAAAGCGCTAATTGCACGATAGATTGGAATAGTCCCCATAAAAAAATAACACCAAAAATGGTACTCACTAAAATATGAAACGCAAATTTCAAGCAAGCTTCCATGGCTTTCAAATAGATAGCATCTCCGGCTTAAAACACGATAAAACCGGAGATATTCCGCTGCCCGCAAAAGAACTGGCCGTATTGGTTGAGTTAGTGATTAACGCAGGAAAATTGGTGACTAAAGAACATCTGGTCAAAGCCGCCTGGGGCAATTATTCAGCATCCGACTCCAGCATCGCCCGGTGCATATCTGCAATCAAATCACAACTCAAAAAAGCCGACCTCGACTCTGGCACATTGATTCGTATGGTCTATGGCAAGGGCTATAAATTCACTGGCGAAGTCAGCACCAGTGCCCCCTTTCTGAGTGAAAAGAGTTTCACCACGTTGATAGATGCTTCGCCCGATTGCATAATTTTCAAAGATGGCGATGGCCGCTGGTTGGCCGCCAATCGCACTGCACTGAATACACTCTCGTTGCATAAAATTGACTGGCGAGGGAAAACCGATGGGGAGCTAGCAGGCATCTTGCCCATCACAAATCGTTCTTCCTTTGAGGCTTGCACGCACTCCGATGCACTTGCCTGGCAACAAAAATTGCCCAGCAGACATTTCGAAACACTATATGCCAGCGATGGCAGCAAACGCACCTTCGACACGGTCAAATCTCCCATCTACAAAACAGACGGCAGCCGGAATCTGCTGGTGATTTTCGGACATGATGTAACTGAGCTGCTGCAGGCTGTGGAAAGTCAGCGCGTCTCAGAACAAATTCTTACGAATAGTAATGAAGCTGTCCTAATCACCGACTCCAATAACAAGATTATCTCAGTCAATCGCGCCTTCTCTCAACTGACTGGTTACAGCGAGGATGAGTTGTTAGGCAAGAATCCCAACATGCTCCGCTCTACACACCACGATCCCGAGTTTTTTCGCGACATGTGGCTGCTACTTAGCACTGAAGGAAAGTGGCAGGGTGAAATCCACAACCGCAAAAAGACGGGGGATGTATACCGCCAAATACTCAACATTAGTACGGTCAATACCCGTGATGGATTAGTCTCCAACTACATCGCCAACTATTCTTATCCCGAGACGAGCAATGAAGTTGATGAAGTAATCAAGTTCCTCGCCTACCACGACCCCTTAACCCGCTTACCTAACCGTTTATTGCTGCTGGATAGATTCAATCACGCCATCGCCAGCGCACAAAGAGAAGGTTCATTAATTGCAGTATTCTTCATCGATCTCGATAAATTCAAGCACATCAATGACACATTAGGCCATGAGGCAGGCGATTATTTGCTCACTTCTGTCGCACAACGCTTGGAACAATGTGTACGCAAGGCTGATACCGTAAGCCGTATCGGCGGGGACAAATTCGTCATCCTGCTCACGGGTATACATACCAAAGAAAGCATCGCGCAAGTCGCCCAAAAAATCATCGACGAAATGGCCCAACCCGTCCCCATAGGCGCAATCCAAATCACCACCCCAGTAAGTGTAGGTATCGCGGTCTATCCGAATGACGGACATGAGATCAACGTACTATTACGCATGGCGGATGTATCGATGTACCGGGTCAAGAACGCTGGACGCAGCAATTTTCGCTTCTTTTCGGCCAAATAATTTGGATTGGCCTCGTGTTTCTCTCTAGCGCAGTCGAAATCATCATGCAAAGCACTGCGTCAACTTAACTACCTTATATATCAGCCTTCGTATAAGGTCGCACATAGAACTCTGAGCGCAGTTTAGTAGCAAAAATTAAGATTTTTGAGTTGCCTTGACCTTGCTTTTGGGGGAAAATTCGCCCCTTTTCCACATTAATATTCAGGGATTTATCTGGGTATGTCTGAAATCGCAAAACCAAATCAACTGATGAATCTGCCGGTCGCGCCGCCTATGAGCTGGTATTTCGACCCACAGATACATGCGGTAGAACAGCGCACACTTTTTGCGCAAGGCCCGAATTACGTCGGTCATGAGTTGATGGTTCCCAACCTTGGTGATTACCACGTGCTGGATGGCAGCGCCAAAATGTTGGTGCGCAATCCTAACGGTGTCGAGTTGCTATCCAACATCTGCCGTCACCGCCAGGCCACCATGCTTGAAGGTCGCGGCAATGCACAGCATATCGTCTGCCCACTCCATCGCTGGACTTACAAGACCACTGGTGACTTGCTAGGTGCGCCCCATTTCCCTCAGAACCCCTGTCTGCATCTGAATAAATCACCGTTGCAGAACTGGAACGGCCTGCTATTCTCAGGTCAACACGACATCGCCAAAGATCTGGCTAAAGTTGGTGTGATGAAGGATCTGGATTTCTCAGGCTATATGCTGGATCGCATCGAGATCGATGAGTACGCCTTCAACTGGAAGACCTTCATCGAAGTCTATTTGGAGGACTATCACGTCGTTCCCTTCCATCCCGGCTTGGGTAACTTCGTCGATTGCGATGATCTGAAGTGGGAGTTCGGCGAGCAATACAGCGTACAGACAGTCGGCATCAATAACGCCTTGCGCAAGGTCGGCAGTCCCATATACGGTAAATGGCAAGAACAAGTATTACGTATGCACGGCGGCAAGCTGCCTAAGTATGGCGCAATCTGGCTGACTTACTACCCCAACATCATGGTGGAATGGTATCCACATACTTTGGTCATCAGCACCGTCGTGCCGCGCGGTCCGGACTCCTGTAGCAACATCGTCGAGTTCTACTATCCCGAGGAGATTGCACTGTTCGAGCGTGACTATGTCGAGGCAGAACAAAAGGCCTACCACGAGACTGCGGTCGAAGACGACATCATCTGCTCGAAGATGCACCAAGGTAGGAAGGCTTTGTATGAGGCTGGCATAGAACAGAGTGGCCCCTACCAGTCTCCTACCGAAGACGGGATGTTGCATTTCCACGAGTATCTGCGACGCAATCTCGCACCCCATTTAAAATAAGTAAGCCCAATAGCTAAGGCTTAATCACCGTTGCGAATAGTCTGAGCGTTAGGAGTTGCGCAGTGCATAACGTAGAGCCTCTTTTTGTTTGGCGAAGATTCAGAGCCCACGCAGCGTGGCACGCTGACCGCGTAGCAGACTCATAGTGGGCTCGCTGTGGATGTTGGTCGCCGGCATATTATTCGCCTGCATGGGCGTCTTCGTTAAGCTAGGTGCCCCGTATTTCTCACACATAGAATTAGTGTTCTACCGCTCATTCTTCGGCCTGATTTTCATCTATCTAATCATGCGTCAGCAAGGTGTAGGCATGCGCACACAACACTGGCGCAATCACTTGTGGCGCGGAATTTCAGGCACCATCGCACTGACTCTGTTCTTCTATTGCATCACCGTCTTGCCGCTTGCGACCGCTGTCACGCTCAATTACACCGCCCCCCTGTTCCTCACCATCCTGACCATGCTGGTGTTCAAGGACAAATTCCATTTGCCACTGACGCTATCGATAGGACTAGGGTTCTGCGGTGTGGTACTGCTATTGCATCCAACCTTGCAGCACGAACAACTGTTCAGCGGTGTACTGGGGCTCATCTCTGGCTTCCTCGCAGGCGTTGCCTATCTGAACGTCAAACAACTTGGAAACTTAGGAGAGCCTGCTACCCGCACCGTTTTCTATTTCAGCCTCATCGCCACACTTGCTAGCGGCATATGGATGCTGTTTGACTCAGTCCATGTCATCACTTGGCAGAACGCACTTCTGATAGGGGGATTAAGCAGTACTGCCACGCTGGCACAACTTGCTATGACACGCGCCTACAAAATCGGCAAGACCCTGGTCGTGGGCAGTTTGGCCTATAGCACCATCGTATTCGCCAGCCTTTTCGGTATCGCGCTATGGGGCGAGACCTTGCTACTTACAAGTTGGATAGGCATGGCCTGCATCATCGCTAGCGGCGTGTTAAGCTTGCGACTGATACCAACACATCAAGAGGCAGGAAAATGATCACCATCGAACAGTCACCCACTTTAATCAATGTCGCAGTCATGGGGGAATTCACCCTAAGCGATTTCAAACAATTCGAAGAACAAGCCGTCTATAAACTACAAGCACCAGGTAAGGTCAGCCTGATATTCGATCTGCGTGGCATGCTGGACTACACTCCCGATGTCGCATGGGAAGAAATCAAATTCTTCAGTAGCCAACATCAACACGACTTTACCAATATCGCCGTTGTCACAGATGACCAGTGGCTGACTTGGCAAGCCTGGCTGTCACGTCTCTTTGTTGATGCCGACATCCGCGTATACAAAGATTACTCCGAGGCACAGGCGTGGATTGCCGCTTAGGAAGCATCCGCACAACTAGGCAGAAAATTATTTGTGTTTATCGTTGACGTAATCAGTTGAATTCTGGATAATGCCGCGCTTCCTGGTGATGTAGCTCAGTTGGTTAGAGCACAGCATTCATAATGCTGGGGTCGGTGGTTCAAGTCCACCCATCACCACCAAAATTGTAATAAGCATAAAGCCCCGCCAGACGGGGCTTTATGCTTTGCTGCGTCCGCAAAACGTCAACTTCTGAAACCAATTTTATTGTTGAAATTTTGCTTGGTGACTAAATGGTGACTATTTGGTGACCATTTGGTGACTAAAGAAATCAGGGGTTCCTACAAAACAGGAGATTTTGAATACTGCTCTTGGTGACTAATTTGGTAACTACGATGAAAGCTTATCTTCTTCAAGATATTCCATAACGTCTGAAACACTGCAATTGAAGTATTTGCATATACGATCAATGTTCTCAGTGACAGTACTATAACCTCGCTGATTAACCAGTTTAGACAAAGTTACGCGATTAATACCCGTGACTTCAGACAGCTCGGTAATAGTCACTCTGCGACCCTCCCTAAACTGCTTCTCAGCCATCAATTCTTGTAATTTAAACCTAATCATTGTTCGTCAATCGTAACATTTGTTAATTATTGTTTGCAAATATATCTCTTTGTGTTAATCTTTATTTACGTTTGTATTCACACGAACTCAAACGCAATCATTGATAAACAACTTGGAGAATTAAAATGGCGCAAACTTATCTAACAACCGAAGGCCTAGCTGATCGCATTCATTACGACAAACGCACAATCCGCGAACGCCTAAAGGATAGTGTTCTCATTGAAGGCACTCACTACTTCCGTCCGTTTGGTGGTCGTAAGATTTTGTACATATGGGAAAACATTGAACGCGATATGCGTTCTGCTGAAACTGTCTGGGGTATTCCAATGGCTAATGGTGAGGTGTGCCATGGCTAGTATCCAAATCCGAAAACGCACCAACTCACTTATTATTGATTTTTACTACCAAGGCCTACGCTGTCGTGAACAAACAGCCCTGACCGACAACTCCGCAAATCGCAAGAAAGTACAGCGCTTGCTCGATGCAATCGAGGCCGACATTAGCAACGGTACATTCGATTACCTGCGCTACTTCCCATCTGGTAAGAGTGCAGACCGATTCGCAGCCAACGTTAAAGAGTCAGCTGCAGAGACGTCGGATACGATGGGCCAAGCAGGTGCAGCTAACTTGCCTGTCACCAACAACAGCCATCCTCTATTCAAGGATTTCGCTGAAACTTGGTTTTCAGAAAAAGAAGTGGAATGGCGCCGCTCTCATCGAGTGTGCATTCGCTTTG
>JBBQKX010000015.1:0-33332 GCA_038327315.1 Burkholderiales bacterium
GTACCTTCTGGACGCAAAGTGAGTTGGTCGCCGTTGAGGCTATCCTCAAAGCTGTACATCTCTTTTTCTACAATGTCGGTGACTTCACCGATAGCGCGCTTGAACAAACTGGTCGGTTCAACCAGCGGCATACGGATGTTGCGGTAACCATAACTATCCAGCCATTCGCGCACCACTTCCTCGAACCACAACCATAATCCTGCCTCGTCCGGCAGGATGTCATTCATGCCGCGTACGGCTTGCAAAGTTTCGTTACTCATCTATCAGGCTTTATTTATTGACAACTTGTATTGGGATCTGGCGTGCCAGCTTGGGTGAGGATGCTGTGCGCGCTGGATATTTGCGTGCCACATAGTCATCGACGAGGGCTGTGAATTCGCTGGAGATATTATCTCCACGCAAAGTCACCGCCTTCTCGCCATCTACATACACTGGGGCGGCTGGACTCTCGCCGCTGCCAGGCAAGCTGATGCCGATATTGGCCAACTTGCTCTCACCAGGACCATTCACCACACACCCCATCACCGCCACGGTCATATTCTCCACGCCGTCATATTGACTGCGCCATATCGGCATCTGATCGCGCAAATGGGTCTGTATGCTCATCGCCAATTCTTGGAAGAAGGTACTTGTGGTCCGACCGCAACCCGGGCAGGCAGTAACCATAGGCGCGAATGCACGTAAACCCATGGTCTGCAATATTTCTTGGCCGACTATAACTTCTTGGCTACGTGAACCGTTGGGTTCAGGAGTCAGTGAAATACGTATGGTGTCGCCTATGCCTTCTTGCAACAGCACGGACAGCGCAGCCGTCGATGCAACGATGCCCTTGGAACCCATGCCCGCTTCAGTCAAACCCAAATGCAATGCGTAATCGCACTGACCACTCAGCGAGCGATACACGGCAATCAAATCTTGCACATCGCTGACCTTGCAGGACAACACGATACGGTTGCGCGACATACCCAATTTTTCTGCGCGCTGCGCACTTTCCAACGCTGAGGCAATGAGCGCGTTTTGCGTCACGTGCTTCGCATCCAATGGCTCAGCCAATCGCGAGTTCTCGTCCATCATGCGCACCACCAGATTCTGATCCAGACTGCCCCAATTCACCCCAATACGCACTGGCTTATCGTAGCGAATGGCTGCCTCTATCATGATGGTGAACGGGTCTTCTTCGGCGCGACTGCGACCCACATTACCAGGGTTGATACGGTACTTAGCCAACGCCTGCGCGCAATCGGGATAGTCAGTCAGCAAACGATGGCCGTTGTAATGAAAATCGCCTACCAGCGGCACATCACAACCCATTTCATCGAGCCGCGCACGTATCCTCGCTACTTGTGCAGCGGCTTCTGGGGTATTGACAGTGATGCGGACCAATTCTGAGCCTGCTTGAGCCAATTCATAGACCTGCTTTACCGTGGACTCTACATCCGCAGTATCTGTGTTGGTCATAGACTGCACCACCACAGGCGCGCCTCCGCCCATCATCACAGTACCGATGATGACGCGTTGCGAAGGGCGGCGCTTGATCATTCCTAACATATTCACTCCAGCGTCAAACGAGCAACTTCGCTCGATGAGTTTATGTACGGCTGCAGATCAACTTCTTTACCACGACGGTATATCTGCACCATCTGGGCATGACCGAGCACCACTTCGTATGCTGTTAAGCCACTTAAGTTCAATTCGTTTCCGGGCTGATAAATCTGAGAGTACAAGACTTTTCCTTCCGGATTCTTAACCTCGACCCATGACTCACCAGAGAACACCAGACGGTACTTGCCTACTTTAACGGCAGGTGCGGTCGCTACGACGGCAGAGTCTGTAGCATTTGATTTGGCAACTACTTTAGGCGCAGCTACGACTGCGGTCTTCTCTACAACAATAGCCTTAGGTATTTCGACCACAGGCTTAGGTGTGGTAACGACAACTTTAGCCGCTTCAAGCTTAGGAGTGATAACAGCAGGCGCCACACTCTCGCTCACAGCAGAAGTTGGCAACTCAGTGTTTGCAGCAACCTCGCTTGCGGCAAGGATGGCCGACTCTAATGCAGGCAATGTGATGGATTGCACGGTACTGCTCTGCGCCTGGTCAATTTTATTTACTTTGGGGCTGTTGAGTTGCCATAGCGCTAATGCAACCACAACTACCAACACCAAGACCGAGGCGATCAGCCAAATACGATTCTGCTGCGCGGAAAGTTGCTGGATATTAAAGGGGACATCTACAGAGACAGGCTCTATGCGTGCCGACACTGGATGTGGATCAGGCAAAGTCGAAAGTAAAGGTTCAGCATCAAGCTGCAACAACTTGGCATAGCTGCGCACGAATCCTCGCAAAAATGGTAACTCTGGCAGGCTCTGGAATTCTTCCGCTTCGAGTGCCTCAATCTGGCGTGGCGACAAACGTATCTGTGCGGCCACATCGGCCACACTCATACCCGCACGGGTGCGCGCCTCGCGCAGACTAGCACCCAACCTTACAGATGGCACATGATCTGACTCTGGCAGGCTGGTGTTATTCTCTTCCATCATGCTCTCCCTAGTTTTCATTCAACAGACGCGCTTCCTTGGAGTCAGGAAAGTAATTGCGTAATTTCATAGAATAGCTAGCAGCCGCATTATGATCTCCACGTTGACGTTCGATGCGTACCGCCAGCCACAGGTCTTCCGCACTCAGCTTGTCCTGCTTGTCTGCATACTCGTTAAAATAACGCCGTGCCTGACCAAACTCTTCTTTGGCAAAATTCAACTGTGCCAAACCCAGCAAAGCTTGCGGCAAACCCGGCCTAACCTTGAGTGCGCTCTTGAAAAAATCCTCCGCGACGTCATTATTACCAACCCTTTGCGAGCAGACTGCCGCATTTAAATATGCTTGTTCAGGTGTTGAATACAGCGGATTCTTCAAGGCTGCAATGAAATGCGGAATGGAATCTTTCTCTTTACCACGCTGACACAAGAACCAACCGTAGTTGCTATGCGTTTCCGAGTCACTCGAGTCTATACTGAGGCTGCGTCGAAAATCCGCTTCCGCATCCTTGTCTTCATGCAAAGACATATGTATCAGTGCTCGTACGTTGTAGGCTGGCGCATAGTTAGACTTGGCAGCAAGGGCCTGATCAATTTCACCCAAGGCAACGCCCATCTGGGCACGCTCGTAATAAATGCCCGCCAACTCCGTGTGTATACGCGCGCTGTTTTGTGCAGCCTCACCACTAGGTCCGCTGCTTGCACAGCCGGCTAAAAGCAATAGCGATAAAACGATAGAACGATACATAAGTACTCCCAAGTTCATCTACAGAAACATCATCTATGCAACACCACAGGGCGTTGCATAGTACGTTTAGTCTTGTCTTGCACTTGCCCAGCCAATTGCCCGCAGGCCGCAGCGATATCGCCACCACGAGTCTTACGTGTGGTAGTGACAATATTCGCCTGCATCAACACGTCACGGAAACGCGCAATGGCATCTGGCCGTGAGCGCTGATAGTGTGTCTGCGGGAAAGGATTGAACGGAATGAGATTGAATTTGCAGGGTACATCTCTCACCAGCCTGACCAACTCGTGCGCATGCTGGACACTATCATTAACGCCATCCAACATCACATATTCAAAGGTGATGAAGTCGCGTGGCGCTTTCTCCAGATAGCGCTGACAAGCAGCTAAAAGCTCCTTAAGCGGATATTTTTTATTGATGGGCACCAATACGTCTCGCAACGCATCGTTAGGCGCATGCAAAGACACCGCGAGTGCCACCGGACATTCCTCACCCAATCTGTCCATCGCTGGCACCACACCCGAGGTGGAGACTGTGACACGACGGCGCGACAATCCATAGCCATGATCATCCAACATCAATCGCAACGCACTGACAGTATTGTCAAAATTCAACAAGGGCTCTCCCATGCCCATCATCACCACATTGCTGATCGCCCAGTTACCCTCTGCATTTTTACCCAGCTGGTGGTTCGCCCACCACAACTGACCGATTATTTCGGCCACGCTGAGATTGCGATTGAAACCCTGCTTACCAGTGGAACAGAAGGAGCAATCGAGCGCACATCCCGCTTGCGAAGAGATGCATAAAGTGCCGCGAGTGGCTTCGGGTATGTACACCGCCTCGACCGCGTTACCTGTGCCCACGTCAAGCAACCATTTGCGCGTGCCGTCATCTGACAACTCTTCGCGCATGATGGTGGGGACGTCTATACAAGCTTGTTGCGTTAGCTTGTCACGCAAGCTGACCGCGATGTCTGTCATCGCGGCAAAATCGGACTCCCCTTCTTTATACATCCAGCGCATCAACTGCTTGGCGCGGAAAGGCTTTTCGCCAATTTCCGCGAAGTATGCAGTTAAAGCATGCGCATCAAAGTCGAGGAGGTTTTGCTTCATTACATTAAACACTGGTTAAATTTATGGGTGACTCGAAAAATCCAATAAACCTGGGCAACGTAACATCGCATCGGAGCTTGAATTTTAAGAGTTGCACAATTAACGAGAGTAAACGTTCAACGCTGGGAAGAAGTAAGCGATTTCAACAGCAGCCGTCTCAGCCGCGTCAGAACCATGTACCGCATTCGCATCGATGCTGTCAGCGAAGTCAGCACGAATAGTGCCTTTATCAGCCTTCTTAGGATCAGTAGCGCCCATCAGATCACGATTCTTCAGAATCGCGCCTTCGCCTTGCAGAGCTTGAATCATCACAGGACCGGAGATCATGAAGCTCACCAGATCATTGAAGAAAGGGCGTGCAGCGTGAACTGCGTAAAAGCCTTCAGCTTCAGCGCGTGACAACTGGGTCATGCGTGCAGCGATAACCTTCAGTCCAGCACCTTCAAAACGTGAATAAATTTGACCGATTACATTTTTTGCAACTGCATCAGGTTTGATAATAGACAGCGTACGTTCGATTGCCATGCGTAATTCTCCGAAAAAAGTTAATGTAGGTTAATAAAAAAGGCCGAGCATTCTAACAGGATTCAGAAGGTGGGATTCAGGTTTAAGGCGCGTCTAGACGTCGATTTTATCGGGCCTCACATCCCCCAATAGGTTTCCACGCCTTAAATCAATCGCAGAACAGCAAACAGAATATCTAAGGTGAATACTGCCAACATGGCACGTATCACCGCCTTAATCGCTGCTTGTGGCACCACTGAAGCCGATGTGCCTGCCGAGATGCCGTGATAACAGGCGATGGTTGCGATTACAAAGCCAAACACCAAACTCTTCATCACACCACCCAGCAACAACCAAGGATTGACCAACTCCAGAAAGCGGTCGATTTGATCGAAGAACGCAACGTTCATGAACATCGAGCTCACGGCCAAACCGCCCACCACCGCCACAATCTGAAAATAGGCTGTAAGCGCGACCACCGAGATGGACACGCCCAAGATGCGCGGCACCACCAAATAGTCTAGCGGATCTATGGCCATCTGCTCCAAACTATAGATTTCGCCCGAAACCTGCATCTGCGCCAACTCTACGGCGATGGCCGAACCGCTACGTGCAATGATGATGATGGCCGCAAACAAGGGGCCAATCTCCCAAACGATGACCCACGCCATCACCTTGACAACCAGCGAACTGTCACCCCCGGCTACTGAAAAAGTCTGGGTAGATACGATTACCCCTAATAACAGACCGATGAAGCCAATGATATGCAGCGCTTGATTGCCACTAAAATAAATCTGCCTGTAAAAACCCTTACGAATTGGCTCTATGCGCAATTTGTGTATATGTGACAAGCCATAGAGCAACAACTCTAAGTAACCGGAGATCACCAGAGCTGCGGTTATCGTCTTTTTACCGATGAATCTAAACATCAGGGATGCACACTCGTGCTTGTAACTGGAGCACCTATTGCTCTGTTCACAGACTCAGCTCTGGCAGCATAATTACTCGATGCTTCCACCTTACCAGCCTGCTGCGCCGCTTGTGAAAGGCGCAACAAATCCAATTTAATCTTGGCAGGTAAGCCTATAGTTTGATCCAACTGCAAAGCTGATTCGAACTGCACAATGGCGCGTTCCACATCGTTTTCCGCAAGGTAGATATCACCGGAGAGTCGTTGCGCATTCGCTAGTTCGATGCGCTGACTAGGTCCTTGCAAGCCTTTGGTCGCCAAATCCACCAAGCGTCGCGCTTCGACCAGATGCTGCTCTCGCAAAGCCAGTTGTGCTCGTAGTAAGTACAATGAAGCTGCTATCTCACAACGAGACTGACAGTGCTCTTCACCTCTTACCAACCACTGCTCTGCCAGACCCGTCTGTCCCTCTTCCAGATACAAGCGCGATTGCATCGTGGCCGCTGCCGCTAGGCGCTCACTGGAGTAAATCAATTTAGGAGGAGCGAACAAAGCAGCAAGTTGTGCATGTGCCTGATTCAACTGTCCCAATTCCCGCCAAACACTTGCAAGATTGATACGTGTAATCGCGATACCGTCAACTTGCTCCAAAGCAAGATGGGCGCGCAAGGCCATGCCGTATTCGTGTAGCGCGGACTCATAGTCACCACGCATGTAAGCCATCTCACCCCGCACACTGCGTGTGACAGCTTGAGCCGCCAAAGGATTTTTCTTCTCGGGCGCACTGCCACAAGCGGCCAGAAGCAAGCAGCACAGTGCTACAAGGTAAAAGCTATTTGGGTTGCGCATGTTGCACTCCATAGCTATCGATAGGCAGCGTACCTTCCCCGCCAACCTCGATGAAATTACGTATAGGCCAGACTTCTTTGCTTGAACTTATGATGTTGCGCGCATCTTCGGCGGCGACACGACCATCCCTTATCATCGGCAACAAATCCTCCGATGCTGCAGCAGTCAGTTTTCCGGCTTCATCTGTGATTTTCTCGATATTAGTCAACACTCCGTCCGTCTTGACCAATAGCGCATCCGCTTTATCCAAAACCTGATTAATCTTCACATTACTGGAGTTGATTGCCGCTTGAGTCTGCTTCATCAACTCAATTGCAGTCACGCTTGCCTTTTCAACTTGTATCGACAAGGTCTTGGCATGATGCAGTAAGCCGTCAGGATCGTTGAGTGCCTTGGTTGTGATGCTCACATTATCCAAGATGGGGCGCAAACGATCGACAAGATCATGTGCCAGTGCATCCATACCTAATTGGCGTTCAAAGGGGAGTAATTCATGAATCACCAAGGGCGGATTATCCCTATCCCCTGAAATCACCTCCAAGATGCCATCTCCCAACAAGCCTTGCTCGACTAGGCGCAATTTGGCACCGTGGCGTATATGTTTGAGGTATTCATTGTTAATGGAGATATTCACTTCAATCACACCATCATCCATCAGCACCACAGACACAACTTTGCCGACTTTAAAACCACTTAGCCTAACCTCCATGCCTTGGTGCAATTTACTAGCATCGTCGGTATGGAATTTCGCTGGCGTAGTACTGGCGAATATGCCCTGCTCAACAGCGATTACCGCGAACAAGAGCAATAACAAACCCACGCCGATTAGGACGAACAGGCCGACCTTCTTTTCCAGTGCCACGAGGCGGCTATCATGTTCGGAGAATAATTTCATGAGCACCCTACAAACAGTAAGTTACATGTAACGGAGACTCGACACCGGTGTCGGTATCGTAATCCACGAAGACGCTAGTACATTCTGGGACAAATTCATGCAAGACAGTATCGAAACATTTGAGTTGTGCAATCTCAGCAAGAGATACCCCGTTCCAGATAGAATCGTAAACCATCACCTTGGGTCGCACCAGTACTGCACGCACAAAACCTACCAACCTTTTTTGGTAAGGCGATAGCTGATGCGGCAACTGTTCCAGCAATGACCTCGTCTGTTGCTCGTCCAGACCGCATCCCTTGAATAACTCCATCACTGTAGCCTCCAAAAGCTCCGTGTCTACGCCACGATAACTCAAGGGCAAAAGCAAGTTCTCATCTACCTTAATATTCCCCAGCATACCGCCATCCGCAGTCAGCAGCGCAGTCTCCGAGGGGCGCAAGAAAGCCTCTAAAAAACGTCCTTTGTCGGCCCCCTTGGAAATGACGACTCGATAGCGCAACCCCAACCCCAGCTCGAATAACAGTGTGCGCGCTTCTCCTTGCGGGTCGCGCCATACCAATTTCCACTGTTCACCATTATTAGACATAGAGCTCACCTTAAATTACATCTGCACTCATTCTACCCCCGCACACAGAGGGATTTGGCCTACTTATGCATCGGCCGGCATATCACGCCGTTTGTAAATTCCCCTACTGGCTCTATAATGCGCGACTCTCAAAATAGTCCCTGTATATTTCAGTGATTATTCGTTTCGCATCGTTCTAAGTGCGGCTAGGCCGCACTTTATTGTTTTGGAAGATTGAATATGCCAGTAATCACTTTGCCGGATGGCTCTACCCGCAGTTTCGAGCAGCCCGTCACCATCGCCGAGGTCGCCCTCAACATAGGCGCAGGCCTTGCCCGCGCGGCCTTGGCCGGCAAAGTGAATGGTCAGCTGGTCGACACTTCCCACTTGCTCTCCGAAGACGTGGCGCTAGCCATCATCACTGACAAGGATGCAGATGGATTGGAGATTATTCGCCATTCCACAGCGCACTTGCTAGCTTATGCAGTCAAGGAATTATTCCCAGATGCCCAAGTCACTATCGGCCCTGTCATCGAAAACGGCTTCTTCTATGACTTCGCCTACCAGCGTCCTTTCACCCCTGAAGATCTGACTGCGTTGGAAAAACGCATGAGTGAGCTGGCGAAACGTGACATCCCTGTGACACGCAAGATACTGCCGCGCGACGAAGCAGTGAGCTACTTCAAAAATATCAACGAGCATTACAAGGCAGAGATCATCAGTTCCATCCCTGCCGACCAAGATGTGTCTTTATATACCGAAGGCGACTTCACTGACTTATGTCGCGGCCCGCACGTGCCTTCCACTGGCAAGCTGAAGGCCTTCAAACTGATGAAAGTGGCCGGTGCATATTGGCGCGGCGACTCTAAGAACGAGATGTTGCAGCGCATCTACGGTACGGCTTGGGCCAAGAAAGATGAGCTCGATGCCTATCTAATGCGCTTGGAGGAAGCAGAAAAACGCGACCACCGTAAGCTAGGCAAACAACTCGACCTGTTCCACATGCAGGACGAGGCACCAGGCATGGTGTTCTGGCATCCCAAGGGTTGGGCGATGTGGCAGGTAATCGAGCAGTACATGCGCAATGTGTATCGCGACAACGGCTATCAAGAGATACGCTGCCCGCAGATCATAGATCGTGTGCTGTGGGAGAAGTCCGGCCACTGGGAGCATTACAAGGCCAATATGTTCACCACCGAGTCCGAGAAACACGACTACGCGATCAAACCCATGAACTGTCCAGGCCATGTGCAGGTGTTCAATGCCGATTTACGTTCTTACCGCGAGCTGCCTTTGCGTTACGGCGAATTCGGCTCCTGCCATCGCAACGAACCCTCTGGTGGCTTACATGGCCTGATGCGTGTGCGCGGCTTCGTACAGGATGACGGCCATATCTTCTGCACCGAAGAGCAGATCGAGTCCGAAGTGACTGCCTTCAATGCATTGGTACTCAAGGTTTACAAAGACTTTGGCTTTAACGATGTAGCAGTCAAACTGGCACTGCGCCCAGAAAGCCGTGTAGGGTCCGATGAAATCTGGGACAAATCCGAGAACGCCTTGCGTGCCGGCTTGAGTGCCTCAGGCATGGAATGGGTAGAATTACCTGGTGAAGGTGCGTTCTACGGTCCCAAGATCGAATTCCACATCAAGGATGCCATTGGCCGCTCTTGGCAATGTGGCACCATACAGGTGGATTTCTCAATGCCCGGTCGCCTAGGTGCTGAATATGTAGCGGAAAATAACGAACGCAAAGTACCAGTGATGTTGCATCGCGCCATTTTGGGCTCACTGGAACGCTTCATCGGCATACTGGTGGAAAACCACGCTGGCGCACTGCCGCTATGGCTAGCGCCAGTACAAATGGTAGTAATGAATATCTCTCAAGCTCAAGAGGTATATTGCACAAAAGTAGCCGATACATTGCGTGCTTCTGGCTTGCGTGTGCAATTGGATTTGCGCAATGAGAAGATTACCTATAAAATACGAGAACATAGCTTACAGAAGTTGCCCTATCAGTTAATACTGGGGGACAAAGAAGTAGCAACAGAATTAGTTGCCGTGCGTACCCGTAGTGGTGAAGATCTCGGACAAATGACGTTACCAGCCTTGCTGGAACGTTTGCAGACCGAAATCAAAAACGGGTAGCACGGCTTGTTTTTTAGTGGAGAACTGCGATAGCACAAGATAAGTCACAACGCACCAATGAAATGATTACTGCACCTCAGGTGCGTCTCATCGGTGTAGAAAAAGAGCCCCTAGGGATCGTAACCATTGCAGAAGCATTGCGTCTTGCAGATGAAGCAGAATTGGATCTGGTAGAGATTTCTCCGCTGGCTGATCCTCCGGTTTGTCGCATCATGGACATCGGCAAATTCAAATATGCCGAGAGCAAGAAGCTACATGAAGCCAAGCTCAAGCAGAAACAGGTACAGATCAAAGAGATTAAGTTTCGTCCTGGTACTGACGAGGGCGATTACAACATCAAGTTGCGAAATCTGATTAAGTTCCTGGATGATGGCGACAAAACCAAGATTACATTGCGTTTCCGTGGTCGCGAAATGGCGCATCAGGAGATTGGTATGCGTTTGATCGAGCGAGTTCGTGGAGACTTGGAAGAATATGGCGTAGTCGAGCAGTTCCCTAAGATGGAAGGCCGACAAATGGTGATGGTGCTTTCACCTAAGGCCAAGAAGAAATAAAGCAATACAGATTAAATCATTTTGAAGCAAGGGGATGGTCAAAATGATAGCAGTGCAAAGTCCCAAAAAAAAGTGATGTATGGGTAGACAAGTTTTTCCACCGGAAAACACCTAGCATCATAACTTAAGGAGTAATCATGCCTAAAATGAAAACCAAGAGCGGTGCCAAAAAGCGCTTTGTCGTTCGAGCTGGTGGCACTATCAAACGTGCTAGTGCGTTCAAACGTCATATCTTGACTAAGAAGACAACTAAGAACAAACGTCAATTACGTGGCATTTCTGCTGTTCATTCAACAAACAAAGCATCGGTTCGCGCCATGATGCCTTACGCATAAGGAGTAGAACATGCCAAGAGTAAAACGTGGTGTCGTAGCCCGTGCAACGCACAAAAAACTGTTAGCTAAAGCCAAGGGTTACCGCGGTCGCCGCAAGAACGTATACCGTATCGCCAAACAGGCGGTAATGAAAGCGGGGCAATATGCTTACCGTGATCGTCGCCAGAAGAAGCGTCAATTCCGTACTTTGTGGATCGCCCGTATCAACGCGGCTGCTCGCGAACAAGGTCTGAGCTACAGCGTATTCATGAATGGCTTGAAGAAAGCCGACATCCAGGTTGACCGTAAAGTTCTGTCTGATATCGCAATCTTCGACAAAGCTGCATTCACACAATTCGTTGTGCAAGCTAAAGCTAGCCTCGGCCTGTAAGTCAGACTCGCAGTCTTCAACTTAGACTGTGCGTATCGAAAGGAGGCTACAGCCTCCTTTTTTGTTTTAGCGTGCATCACACTCAGGTGCATCTAACTAAGATTGAAAATAAACAATCACGCGAATAAAAATGGAACAACTCCAACAAATTCTCGATCAAGCTCTGCAGCAGTTCGCTGTCATCAGCGACGAAGCTGAACTAGAGCAGGTCAAAGCAAAATATCTGGGTAAGGAAGGAAGCCTGACGGGCTTGCTCAAAGGTTTGGGTAAACTCTCCTCAGAAGAACGCCCCGCCGCAGGTGCGCGTATCAATCAGGTCAAGCAGGCCATAGAGGCCGCTTTGCAGCAGCGCCGCGATGACATGCAGCAAAGCAAGCTAGCGCAGAAACTTGCCGCCGAATCCTTGGACGTGACCCTGCCTGGTCGTGGTGCAAGCACTGGTGGTTTGCATCCCATTACGCTCACCCTGCAACGTATAGAACAACTGTTCCACTCATTGGGTTTTGCGGTATCTTCCGGCCCTGAGATCGAAAACGATTTCTATAATTTCACCGCACTGAACATTCCGGATAATCATCCGGCACGCGCTATGCACGACACCTTTTATATTGACCCAGAGCATGTGTTGCGCACCCACACATCCCCGGTGCAAGTGCGTTACATGGAGAACAACCAGCCTCCGCTGAAGATCATCTCTCCGGGCCGTGTTTATCGCGTCGATTCAGATGCAACCCACTCCCCTATGTTTCATCAGGTCGAAGGCCTATGGGTAGATGAAGATATCAGCTTCGCAAACCTCAAGGGTGTGGTGCAAGATTTCCTGCAACGTTTTTTTGAACAGGATGATCTGCAAGTTCGCTTCCGCCCTTCTTTCTTCCCCTTCACCGAGCCTTCCGCCGAGATGGACATGAGTTGGAAAGGCGGCTGGCTAGAGATAGGCGGTTGCGGCATGGTGCACCCCAACGTACTAAAGAACGTAAACATCGATAGCGAAAAATATCTAGGTTTCGCCTTCGGATTAGGTGTGGAACGCTTGGCAATGCTGCGTTATGGCGTGAATGATTTGCGTTTATTTTTTGAGAGCGACATGCGCTTTCTGAAACAATTTAACTAATAATTTAAATTTCGTCGCGATGCAAAATTGCTTAGAAACTTAATCATCAGAACCTAAAATATTGTTATGAAATTTTCAGAAAATTGGTTACGTACTTGGGTTAATCCCACACTGTCCAGCGGTGAACTTTCGCATCTATTGACCATGGCAGGTTTGGAAGTCGAAGGCATGGAGGCTGTCGCACCCGAATTCAATAACGTGGTGGTGGCGCAAGTATTGGAAGTAATCAAACACCCCAATGCAGACCGACTCAATGTTTGCCAGGTCAACGTCGGTGAAGCTCAGCCCCTGACCATAGTCTGCGGAGCGGCCAACGTTGCCGTCGGCATCAAAGTACCTTGCGCCCGTATCGGCGCGGTATTACCTGGTGACTTCAAGATCAAACAAGCCAAGGTACGCAGCATAGAATCCTTCGGCATGCTCTGTTCCGGAAAAGAACTTGGTTTGACGGAAAGCAGCGATGGCCTGTGGTTATTGCCCGAAGACGCACCTGTCGGCACGACCCTGCGCGAGTATCTGGAACTGGATGACCAGCTATACACCATCAAGCTCACACCTAACCGCAGCGATTGCTCCAGCCTGCAAGGTATCGCGCGCGAAGTCGCCGCACTCACCGCTACACCGTTCCAAGCGGTGGAGATCAAGCTACAAACTGCGACCTCTAACGATCAACTGTCGATCAAGGTTGAAGATAGCGCAGCCTGCCCAGCTTACTATGGTCGTTTGGTCCGCGCAGTGAATGCAGCAGCGACCACACCAGCCTGGATGCAGCGCCGCTTGGAGCGTAGCGGCTTGCGTACTATCAATGCTGTCGTTGACATCACCAACTATGTGATGCTGGAAATGGGACAACCCATGCATGCCTTCGACGCCAGCCAATTGTCAGGCGGCATTACTGTGCGCCATGCGCGTGCTGGCGAAAAACTGACTCTGCTCAACGAACAAATAGCCGAACTGGATGCAGATGTACTCGTCATCGCCGATGAAGCGCGTGTACTGGCAATGGCTGGCATCATGGGCGGTCAAGGTAGCGGTGTGGAAACCACGACGTGTGATGTCTTCCTAGAAAGCGCCTTCTTCCATCCCGATGCAATCGTAGGTCGTGCCCGCCGTTTCGGTCTGGCGACAGACTCCTCTTTCCGCTTCGAACGGGGTGTGGATTTTGCGGCGACCCAACAGGCACTGGAACGCGCCACTCAATTGCTGGTCGAGATCTGCGGCGGCACGGTGTGTGCGATCAATTCTGCATGTGCCACCCTACCCACTCGTCCCGCCATCGCGCTGCGCCGCTCACGCGTCACCCGCATCATGGGCATAGAGTTGAGCAACGAGCAAGTGTCTACTTTGCTGACCCGTTTGGGCTTCAGCTATACCACCAATGGCGACGACTATCGCGTCACACCACCTAGTTTCCGTTTCGACCTGTCGATAGAGGCGGATCTGGTTGAAGAGTTGGCACGCGTTCACGGTTATGACAATATCCCCGCGCTCGCACCCAAGGCCGCGCTGACCATGCTGCCTTACAGTGAATCACAACGTCCTATGAGCCGAGTACAGCAGGTCTTGGTCTCCCGCGACTATCAGGAGATCGTCAGCCTAGCCTTCCTAGCAGAACAGACAGAACGCGATCTGTGCGGCAATCAGAACCCACTGGCTTTGCAGAACCCGATTGCCAGCAATCTGGCAGTGATGCGCAGCAGTCTGATTGGTGGCTTGGTTGATGCCTTGCGCTTCAACCTGAACCGCAAACAGCCGCGTGTACGCTTGTTTGAAGTTGGCGCATGCTTTGCCAAAATTGGCGAAGAATATGTACAGACTCAACGTTTATCTGGTATCGCTTATGGCCCTAATCAGCCTGAGCAATGGGGCGCTAAATCTACCACGGCGGATTTCTATGATGCCAAGGCGGACGTGGAAGCACTCTTCGCACCACTGAATTTGCGCTTCGTAGCTGCGACTCACCCCGCATTACACCCTGGCCGTTCTGCGCAGATTATGGTCGGCGAGCAGCAGGTTGGCTGGTTGGGTGAACTGCACCCACAATGGCAACAGCAATACGACCTGCCTTTGGCACCACTATGGTTCGAGATGAATCTGGAAGCTGTGCTGCAAAGCAACGTCGTGCGGATGCAGGAGATTGCAAAATTCCTGCCGGTACGCCGTGATCTCGCAGTCGTGGTCGATGATAGCGTCGCCGTACAAGTCCTACTAGATACGATGCAACAGTCCAACGCACCGCTGGTGCATGAGATAGCACTGTTCGATGTATATAAGGGAAAAGGTTTGGAATCTGGCAAAAAAAGCCTTGCATTCCGCGTGTTACTACAAGATACTCAGAAGACTCTGACCGATGCAGAAATAGAATCCAGCATGACCGTTTTGGTCAGTGCATTACAACAACAAGGTGCGCAACTACGTGCCTAAGGGAGCAACAATGATACCTTCAACACTAACAAAAGCAGAACTGGCAGACATGTTGTTTGAGAAAGTCGGCCTTAATAAGCGCGAAGCCAAGGATATGGTGGAGTCTTTTTTCGAAGAAATCCGTGTGCAACTGGAACAAGGCGAGAGCGTGAAGTTATCCGGTTTTGGCAACTTTCAATTACGTGACAAACCCCAGCGTCCCGGACGCAACCCTAAGACTGGCGAAGAAATACCAATCACTGCACGCCGTGTGGTGACCTTTCATCCCAGCCAAAAACTGAAGACTATGGTGGAAAAGTCTTACCATGGAACCCCACAAGCCTAATTCCGAACTTCCAGCGATACCCGCCAAGCGCTACTTCACCATCGGTGAAGTGAGCGAGTTGTGCGGGGTCAAAGCGCATGTGCTGCGTTACTGGGAACAGGAATTCACCCAACTCAAACCCGTCAAACGCAGTGGCAACCGCCGTTATTATCAGCATCATGAAGTTCTACTGATACGCAATATCCGCGAGTTGCTCTACGAACAAGGGTTCACCATCAGTGGTGCACGCAACCGCCTGGACATCGGTGAAAGTACGGGCAGTCACAGCAAGATGGAACAATCCGGCAGCTACCCAGCCGTCTCGGCCAAGACCGCAGCCAGCAATAATGCTGCACTGCGTACCGAACTCCGTGCAGTGATTTCCATGCTCTCACACTGATAAATTCTTTAGTAGAAGGTGCGAGACCTAAGTCGTACTTAATCCTAGTTACCGCACAGAACTCCCTCCTATACCGCAAATAGTTTTTGATCTGATATGAAGCTCATCATCCAATCCACACGCTCTATCGAAACCCATCATCTCGATCATATCGCTACACTTAGCAATAGCACTCAAAGCATCGCCATTTCGGCACTAGCCTACCAACTAAACAACGCGCAGCCTCACGCTGATATCGCAGCTTATTGCTTACAGCATGACTTGGATTTCGGTTTTGTACCTGAGGGCCAATCGCTGAAAGACTTCGGCTTGGTAGTGATGGATATGGATTCGACCCTCATCACCATAGAGTGCATAGATGAGATCGCCGATATGCAGGGTCTCAAGCCACAGGTTGCGGCGATAACCGAGGCAGCAATGCGCGGCGAACTGGATTTTTCCGAGAGTCTGCGCAGGCGTGTCGCGCTACTTGAGGGGCTGGACGAAAGTGCATTGCAGCGTGTCTATGACGAACGGCTTAAATTGACCGTAGGTGCAGAAATCATGCTGAGCAGACTCAAAGTACATGGCATCAAGACGCTACTAGTTTCAGGGGGATTCGTGTTCTTCACCGAACGGCTACAGCAACGCTTGGGACTGGACTATACCCATGCCAATACGCTGGAGATTAAAGACGGTAAACTGACTGGCAAGGTATTGGGGGGCATCGTCGATGCCCAAGCCAAAGCCGATTTACTGATTAAGACACGCGAGGCCTTAGGTCTCAGACCCGAACAAGTCATCGCCATTGGCGACGGTGCCAACGATCTTAAGATGCTTGCGCAAGCAGGTGCGGGTATCGCCTTCCATGCCAAGCCCGTGGTCAGAGCCCAGGCAAAATACGCTTTAAATTTCGTTGGACTAGATGGAGTAATCGCTTTGTTTTCGGCATGACAAAATTGCTTAAACCATTAAGTCTGCTTGTTCTGCTTTCGCTTACTCAATTTTCGCAGGCTGCTGAGCTGGTTTATGTCGAAGCGCAACCTTTGGATGAAATTTGAGTGAATGCTGGTTTGATCTCGCATCATTTAAAAACTAACCAAGCTTTCAATAACGACAATCACTGCTACGGCATCGAATACCGCTATTCAACTACTCAAGGGATAAGTGCCGGGCGCTTTTACAACAGCGTAAGAAAAGACACACAATATGTGGTCTGGTCTTGGCAACCAGTTCAATTCGGAGTACTGCACTTGGGCATAATGATGGGGGGCATTGATGGTTATCCCAATATGAACAACGGTGGTTGGTTTCTGGCTGCACTGCCAGTTGCCACGATAGAATATCAACGCTTCGGTGTAAACTTCACCGTCATACCCACCATTCAAGACAGAATATATGGCGTGGCATCCATACAATTGAAAATCAAGTTGTACTAAGCAACCTCTTCCAAAGCCATTTCCAACTCCAACCAGCTTTCTTCCAGGGCAGCGACTTTAACTTGCAAAATTTCACGTTGCACATTAATTGCCGCAATCTCTTCTGCCTTTTTACTGGTGTAAGTTTCAGGATCACCGAGTAACACATCAATATCACCCAAAGCAGACTGCGCCTTGTTCAGCTCGGCTTCCAGCTTGGTCTTTTTAGACTGTAAGGCTTTTTTATTCGGTCGACTCACCTGCACAACTTTGACCTTCTCGACTTGCGTGGTCTCACGCGGCCTACGACTCTCTATCCAGTCCTTGTAGTCCTCCAGATCACCCTCGAACAACTTGGCTGAACCATCTGCGACTAACCACAGCTCATCCGCTACGGCACGTATCAAACTGCGATCATGCGAGACCACTACGACAGCACCCGTGTACTCTTCCAAGGCCAGCGTCAAGGCATCGCGCATATCAAGATCGAGATGGTTGGTCGGCTCATCCAAAAGCAACAGATGCGGCTTCTGCCAAGCTAACAATGCTAAAGCCAAACGACTTTTCTCTCCCCCTGAAAAACTGCTAACAGGTCGGTCCTCACTATCGCCAGCCAGACCGAAGCGGCCCAAAAAGGTACGCAGGGCCAAGGTCGTTTGCTGTGGTGCGACACGCTCCATGTGTTGCAATGGGGTCGCGTCACTATCCAGATTCTCCAACTGGTGTTGGGCAAAATAACCTATGCGTATCTCTGGCGTGATCTCCAATTTGCCTAGCGTAGGCTGCAACTCACCTACCAATAGTTTGATGAGCGTAGACTTGCCTGCACCGTTGGGTCCCAATAAAGCAATACGTGCACCAGCGCGCAACATCAAGTTCACATCCTTGAACAAAGACTTCTCGCCGTAGCCAAAACTCATATCGCTAGCGCGCATCAGCAGGTCTGGGCTCCGCTCAGGTGCTTCAATCTGTAACTCGAAATGTCCATCCGTGATATGTGCAGGTGCGATACGTACGATGCGCTCTAAGGCCTTGATGCGGCTCTGTGCCTGTTTGGCCTTGGTGGCTTGTGCACGGAAACGGCGTACGAAATCTTCTAGGTGCGCGATCTGTTCTTGCTGTTGCGCAAAGGCTTGATTCTGTTGCGTTGCACGCTCCGCACGTGCGCGCTCGAACTGGTCGTAGTCACCTGCATAATTGTCAATGACGCAGTCGTGCACATGTGCAATGCGATTCACGGTGGCGTTGAGGAACTCTCGATCATGTGACACCAGCAACACACTGCCTGGATAGCGTGACAAATACTGCTCCAACCAAAGTATTGCTTCTAAATCTAGATGGTTGGTTGGTTCATCTAACAACAACAGATCCGCCCTGCACATCAAGGCTCGGGCCAGATTCAAACGCATACGCCACCCGCCTGAGAAACTGCTCACCATCCGTTCCAGACTATCGCTGGCAAAGCCGAGGCCACTCAAAAGTTGTGCAGCTCGCGCTGGTGCACCGTAACCATCTATCGATTCGAATTGCTGCTGTGCGGCGAACCACGCGGCATCATGCTGTGCTCCCGCCAAGGTCTGCTCCAATGCGCGCAACTGCACATCACCATCGAGCACAAATTCAATCGCAGCAAGTTCGGAGTTAGCGATCTCTTGCTCCACGTAGGCCAGACGTTTGCCAGACTGTAAAGAAACCTCGCCACTATCCACATGTAGCTCACCGCGTATCAGACGAAACAGCGTGGATTTACCGCAGCCGTTATGACCGACCAACCCGATGCGCTGGTTGGCGAAAACTTGCAGATTGGCTTGTTGGAACAGCGGCTGACCACCTTGTAGGTAGGTCATATTTAGAATATTTAGCATGTCGCTATGATAACAGAGGCAACCCTAATCACCTTCTGCGACTAGGGCAGACAAAGGGGCGAAACTAAGCTAGACGATGCGTCTCGCGTATATATTGCAATAAGCCTGCAGCTGCATCCTCCACCATATCCAACACACGCTCGAAACCATCTTCTCCGCCGTAATACGGATCGGGCACTTCTCGCTCTACATGGTGATGAGCGAACTCCAGAAATAATTGCGCTTGTGTGGTACTACCTTGCGGCATCAGCTGGTTTAAGATGGACAGATTTGCCTTATCCATTGCCAGCACATAATCAAAACGTGAGAAATCTTCGGCTTGAACTTGTCGTCCACGTAAATCTGTCATATCAAATCCGCGCTGTTGCGCCGCGCGCTGTGTGCGACTGTCGGGGAGTGCACCGATGTGGTAATCATGTGTACCGGCAGAGTCAATTACGATTTGATTTTCCAAACCCGCACGCTCTACATACTGGCGGAACACGACTTCTGCCGTGGGCGAACGACAAATATTGCCCATGCACACGAATACGACACTAATTTTCTTCATCACTACCAACTCAACTTTTAAAAACAGCTTGGATTTTAAAGCATTTCAGCGAGATATCAGCGACGAATAAAGCTGTTCGCAACAGCACTAAAACATAAAAGCTAACTCGGTAGGCGTGGGAGTGCTAAGCGATGGAAACGACTTTAGATTTTTTTCCTGGCGCAGGTTTAGGGATATAACCCACCAATCTGCAGCTGACCGCTTCTATCTTTTTGCCATTCTCATAGCGTATCGTTTGACAGGTCATCACTTCCTGTTTCTCAGCTAACTCCGACAACAAACGGCGTACTTGTTTGATGGGCATACCTGCAGCTTCTGCAATCTGAGTATCGAAGCGCTCACCATGATTCTTGAGATATTGAAGTATCTGTTGAGTGGACATATATCTGACCTATATCTGAGACGCAGCCCAGACTAAGGGCTGCGTGTTGTTAATCACTTCTTAGTACCGTTCACCAATGCTTTCAGCGGTGCACCTGCTTTGAATGCAGGCTGTTTGGACGCTTTGATCTTCAACTCAGCGCCAGTCTTGGGGTTACGGCCTACACGTGCTGCACGTTTGCGAACTTCAAAGGTGCCGAAGCCAACTAACGCGACGTTGTCGCCTTTTTTGAGGGTTGCAGTGATGATTTCCAACAGCCCTGCGATATTACGTTCTGCATCTACTTTAGTACTGCCGGTCTTGGCTGCGAGTGCATCGATCAGTTCTTTACGATTCATAAATTACTCCCTAAATTAATCGGATGATTTTTGCTGCGGGCGGGATTGTTATTTATCTGACGCGATTCGACAACCCTCTTGAAGGCCTAGATATTTTTTGAACTTAGTTGAATATAAGTACTTGAGCGTTATACTCGGGTTATTGAAATACAACGTAATACCCATGAAGAAACTACAGCAGCTGCACTTCGGCAAACGCTATACGAAACTGCCAGAACATTTCTATAGCAAAATTCGCCCTACTCCTTTGCCCGCCCCTTATCTGGTCGCATTCAATCACGATGCAGCAAATTTGATCGACCTACATAAGGAAGAGGCGCTGCGCGATGACTTTGCCGAACACTTCAGTGGCAATCGCTTACCGCCTCATGCCGAACCATTGGCAATGCTCTATGCAGGTCATCAGTTCGGCCACTTCGTCCCGCAATTGGGTGATGGTCGCGCCATCTTGCTGGGCGAACTCGATAACCAAGCCGGTGAACGATGGGAGGTGCAGCTTAAAGGTTCGGGCGTCACACCCTATTCTCGACGTGGGGATGGTCGTGCAGTATTGCGCTCCTGCATACGCGAATATCTGTGTTCAGAAGCCATGCATCATCTTGGTATTCCAAGTTCGCGGGCGCTATGCATCATCGGTAGCGACGAACCTGTGTACCGCGAGAGCGCCGAGACTGCGGCAGTGCTGACGCGCTTAGCGCCATCCCATGTGCGCTTTGGCTCATTTGAAGTGTTCTTCTATCGAGGCCAATTCGATCACATCCAAGTCCTCGCAGACTTCGTCATCGATCATCACTATCCAGAATATGCAAAGGCCCAAGATAAATACAAACTATTCTTAGGCGAAGTCACGCGTCGCACAGCACAACTGATGGCGCACTGGCAGGCGGTGGGCTTTTGTCACGGCGTGATGAACACCGACAATATGTCGATACTGGGTTTGACGCTGGATTACGGGCCTTATGGTTTCATGGAGACCTTCGAGCCGGGACATATCTGCAACCACTCCGACCCACAAGGCCGCTATGCCTACGACCAGCAACCTCAGGTCGGCCTATGGAATCTCTCCTGCCTGGCTTATGCAATGTCAAAACTGGTGAGCGAGACCGATGCAGATGCGATATTAGCCAGCTATGCGCCCCATTACTATGAACAATATATAGCTTTGATGGGTGCAAAACTGGGACTTCTTAAACCCAGCACGGAAGACCTTCCGCTGATCTATTCATGGCTAGAACTATTGCAACAGAACCAACTCGACTATAGCAATAGCTTCCGCATGTTGGGCAAATTCGATACACACGAAGGCACACTGAATCAAAAGCTGCGCGATCACTTCCTAGACCGTGCCAGTTTCGATACTTGGGCCAAGACATATCACATGCGTTTACAGCAAGACCAACAAGACGATGGGCAGCGCAAACAGTACATGGATGCTCATAATCCAAAATACATCCTGCGTAACTACCTTGCCCAACATGCCATAGAACTCGCCGAGACTCAGCGTGATTACTCCGAAATCGCTAACTTATTGGAGATACTGCGCAGACCTTTCGATGAGCATGTTGGCATGGAACGCTATGCTGAACCTGCTCCCATTTCGGCACGTCATCTGCTTGTCAGTTGCTCATCGTAATCACACGCTCGGAGTACGCAGACGTCGCTCCAGATAATAGTCCAACGCCCATCGGCCACGGCTGAACATCAGCAACACCGCCAACAGCAATCCCCAATACAGATGCTGATTGCGTCCAGCCTCACTAAGGTCAGCGTAGTAGGAGTACAAAGCGACCGCGTTGAGAATGAATAAACCCGCCGCCGCGAAACGTCCGAACAGACCAAACACCAACAACACTGGCAAAACCAACTCACCCGCAGTCGCCATATAGGCCGCTAACGCTGGCGTAAGGATGGGCACTTGGTAGACATCACTGAACAAGTACAGCGTGCTGTCCCAATTGTGTATCTTGCTCAATCCGGATTTGAAGAACACCAGTGCCAACATGATGCGCAACCCTATATCCAATAGCGGTGCGATGAACTCAGGCCAGCGTGCAGCACGGTAATAGGTAAGCAAGAATCTGTGCCTAATTTGCATCATTATTTCTCCAAATTAAAGTCAACTAACACCTCATACTGCATTAGCAGCTGCAACGCCGCAGATAAGTCAAATTTCGGATACGCGTCCATTACCTGTGACACCGCCTCTCCCAGCAGCGCACCGTTTTGTAAGGCTTGTAGCCAGACAGCCTGATCCGCAGCCAATTCGATAACCTGCACCACATCCGCATAACGTGTCACCCATGCGTAGCTCAGCACTTGCGATGTAACACTATCCAAAGCATGCACCTCAGCTTGCTGGTGGGCTTGCCAAATCGCGACTATGGGGTAAGTAGAAGCCAGCAAGTGAGAACTAGTGGCCAATTGAAAGTGTAGTGCGGCGAATTGTTCGGGTGTCACGCTAGCCAATCTACTAAGACTCAAAATAGAACTGTCCGGTGCAAAATACGAGCGATGCACAGCCCACTCCAGACGAGCTATATCCGGCAGATAAGGCAAACTTGTCGCAGCTGGGTAGCCTTGCAGAAAGTCGCCGAGTTGCTCACCGTAATGATGCAAGTTGCCACTGACAGAAGGATGATGCGCAATGAAATCACGCGCCATATAACGGAAAAAATCATCACCAACCAAACGCTTAATGACGGGATAAGCGCCCGCCAGTGCATCATGCAGATTGCCACGATAGTTGTTGCGATAGATATCCAAAGCAACACCAGCATCGTAAGCACCATAGTCTCTGGCAATGCAAACAGGCGTGTTATCCCCAGCGACGATGGCGGAGATCAAGCTGCGCTGCAGCTCATGCAACATGACAGACCTCCATACGGCGTTGCGCCTTTGCTGCTTCCGTTTGGAGCACCGATAAAGCCGGAATATCGCTATCCCACTCAATCAGCGTAGGACGCGGGCCTATATGTTGTAACACCTGTTCGTACAGTTTCCACACTTCCTCATACACTGCATGGTCGTGGGTATCAATCAAGCAACCGTCACGTTCACTAAAACCCGCGAGGTGATATTCCGCCACCGCATCGGCGGGTATGGCTTTGATGAAAGCCTGCGCATCCACGCCCAGATTGCGCATGTTCACATACAGGTTTTCCACATCGAACAAGATGCCGCAGCCAGTACGTCGCGTTAGTTCAGCGAGAAATTCGCCCTCGCTCATCTCACTATTTTCGAAGGACAAATAACTAGAAAGATTCTCCACCAGCAAGCGTCGTCCCAAGGTTTCCTGCACACGCTGTATGCGTTCGGCAACATGCATGAGGGCAGCCTGGGTATAAGGAAAGGGCAACAGATCGTTGACCACCTGTCCGTCCGCAGCATTCCAGCACAGATGCTCGGACACGGCGGCAGGTTGCACCACGTCACACAAACGACGCAATGCGGAAAGATGTACGCCATCCAATGGCGCTGATGATGCCAGCCCCATACCCACGCCATGCAAGCTGACGGGGTAATGGTCTCTGACCTTAAGCAAAGTATGCAGGGGTGCACCACCTCCGAAAAAATTCTCGCTGTGCACCTCTACCCAGTTCAATTTAGGTAGGGTCGTCAGCACTTCACGATAATGTAGTGCCCGCAGGCCTATGCCTGCGCTGCAGGGTAAGTCAGCGGGCATCAACATCACATTGCCTTCATCAACATACCGCCAGCAATCTTGTCGCACGTCCCCTTAGGTACTGCAACAAAGTCTTGTGGGTCATTGTTCTTGGTCCCTTGACCTGCGCAAGAGTGCGCACTCTTGTTGCTGGCACAATCATTCATCCCGACTTTAGCGACACCAAAACATTTTTCCATCTCGACTTTTTTGTCGGCTGCTTGTGCATTACCAACCAGACCGATCGCCAACAGACTACCAATTGCCATGCTCAACATTTTTTGCTTTTCCATTTTGCTGCTCCTTATGTGGTTTTCGGGTTCGGAGTTTGTGTCTCCGCTCCTTAGTCGCCGCCACAAGACAACCCTTACAAACTATTTTTAATATTTGCAAGTTGATGGCGATGCTAATATCCGATGCATCACTATCCACCCACACAGTCATGACCACAGCAAACGACACGCAAGACTTGCAAGGGCAACGCAACTACCTGTTGCGCTATGCCATGCTGCAATTGCGCGATCCCCATCTAGCCGAAGATGCGGTACAAGAGACGTTAGTCGCCGCGCTGGAAGGCCGCGCCAAGTTCGCCGAGATGTCCTCGATGCGCACTTGGCTGGTTGGTATACTCAAACACAAGATTCTAGATATCTTACGCAAGCAGGCACGCGAACCACAATTGAATGTTGCGGAGGGTGAGAGCGAGGACGACCTGATAGACAGCCTGTTCGCTAAAGATGGACATTGGAGCACGATGCCGCAGACTTGGGCCAACCCTGAACAGTCGCTGGAGAACCTCCATTTTTGGGAGACCTTTGAGATGTGCAACCAACGCATGCCCATCAATACGGCAAGAGCGTTCATGATGCGTGAGTTCATGGACATGACAACTGAAGAGATTTGTCAGGAACTCTCCATCTCAACGACTAACTGTTGGGTACTATTACACAGAGCGCGCTTGTCACTGCGCGAATGCATAGATATGAAATGGTTTGGTAAAGGGAAATCATAATGCTGAACTGCAAACAAAACACCGAACTACTATCCCAAGCTCAGGATAGGCCAACAACCCTCAAGGAAAGACTGCAGATGCGTATGCATCTGATCGCTTGCAAGGGCTGCCGTAATTTTGAAAAACAACTCGCCTTCATCCGCAAGGCCGCCCGCGACCTACCGCGTAATTGGTAATAGCTGATTCCAGTTTTAATGCGCTCTTGAACCACATTGCGCACAATAAAAAATCCCGCAATAAGAGTTGTGGGATTTTTATTGTGACGACATCGTTATGATGTGTAGTATCAGGGTAGATGCGGTGGACTACTCACCGCGACCGCTGAAGCAGGTGGTTGCCTACCATCCAGTATCTGATAGAAAACCTCGTCGCGCTTAATCATGCCCAACTCACTACGTGCACGTTCTTCTATCGCCTCTGTACCTTGTTTGAGGTCACGTACTTCGGCATCTAGTGCAGCATTGCGTACTTGAGTCTGCTGATTGACCTGTTGTTGTGATTCAACCTGTCTATGCAGATCCCATACTTTCAACCAGCCACCCTTACCCAGCCACAGTGGGTATTGTAGGAGCACGAGTATGAACAGCAGTATGAGAGTGACGATGCGCATGAGTGCCTGTAAAAAAATCGCCCCGTTGTGCGGGGCGAGATTTATATACTAAACAACGATTATTTGTTCAACTGATAGTAGGCATCACGTCCTGGGTAAGAAGCACTCGAACCCATATCCTCTTCGATACGCAACAGTTGGTTATACTTGGCCATACGATCAGAACGTGACAAAGAACCGGTCTTGATCTGCATAACATTAGTACCCACCGCCAAGTCAGCGATAGTGGAGTCTTCAGTCTCACCAGAACGATGTGACATCACGGCAGTGTACCCCGCACGTTTAGCCATCTCGATAGCAGCAAAAGTCTCAGTCAAGGTACCGATTTGGTTCACTTTGATCAGAATGGAGTTCGCCAAGCCCTGCTTGATGCCTTCACGCAATATCTTGGTGTTAGTCACGAATACGTCGTCACCAACCAACTGGATGTTCTTGCCTAAACGCTTGGTCAATGCGACCCAACCCGCCCAGTCATGTTCACTCATGCCATCTTCGATTGTGATGACGGGGTATTTGTCTACCCAAGCTGCGTACAGATCTATCATCTGCTCTGAGCTCAGTACCATGCCGTCTGCTTTGAGGTGATACTTGCCGTCATGGTAGAACTCAGAAGCCGCCGCATCGATACCGATGGCCACGTCTGCACCCGGCACATAACCAGCAGCTTCAATCGCTTCAACGATAACCTTCAACGCTGCTTCATTTGAACCCAGCGCAGGCGCGAAACCACCCTCGTCACCCACGGTCGTTGCCAGACCACGGTGATGCAGAATCGCCTTGAGGTGATGGAAAATCTCCGCGCCGCAACGCAATGCTTCACGGAAACTTTGTGAGCCTACAGGGATGATCATGAATTCTTGCAAATCTGAACCGCCGGTAGCATGCGCGCCACCGTTGATGATGTTCATCATCGGCACAGGCATCTCCATGCGTGCAGCACCGCCGAAGTAGCGATACAGCGGCAGACCGGACTCTTCAGCAGCAGCCTTAGCTACCGCGATAGATACTGCCAAGATGGCGTTCGCACCCAAGCGAGATTTATTCTCAGTACCATCCAATTCGATCATGGTCTGATCGATGAAGGCTTGTTCAGATGCATCCAAGCCAATGATGGCTTCTGCAATCTCGGTATTCACATATTCAACTGCCTTCAATACGCCCTTACCCAAGTAGCGCTGCTTATCACCGTCGCGCAATTCGACAGCTTCTTTAGTTCCAGTGGAAGCACCGGAAGGTACGGCCGCACGGCCCATAACGCCCGATTCCAACAACACGTCGGCTTCTACAGTCGGGTTGCCGCGTGAATCCAAAATTTCACGGGCGATAACATCAACAATTGCACTCATCTCTATTCCTATCTACTTAATCTAAATTCACTCAATCAAAACTAGCTGACACTAAAAACCCAAACCCTATGGAAAATCCACTTAGCTTGGGGTATTAAACGTTACGTAAATCAACTTGCTCTTCTATCAAACCTTGCTGCTTAACTGTCGCGTCGATGACCTGTAAGGTCTTCAACATCGCTTTCAAATGCCCCAACGGGAAAGCATTAGGACCATCCGACATCGCGAGCTTAGGATTCGGATGTGTCTCCATGAACACACCAGCCACACCTGCTGCCACTGCTGCTCTAGCCAACACCGGCACGAACTCACGCTGACCACCCGATACCGAACCTTGACCACCCGGCAGTTGCACGGAATGAGTTGCATCAAACACCACAGGACAGCCGGTATTACGCATCACAGCCAGCGAACGCATGTCTGAGACCAGATTGTTATATCCGAACGATGCGCCACGCTCACACACCATGATATTGTCCGCACCACTTGCTTCTCTTGCCTTATCCACCACGTTTTTCATATCCCATGGTGATAAGAACTGACCCTTCTTAATATTCACTGGCTTCCCACACTTAGCTGCAGCATGGATGAAATCAGTCTGGCGGCATAGGAATGCGGGTGTCTGCAACACATCTACCACGGCTGCGACAGGGCCTATCTCATCTATGCTGTGCACATCGGTCAACACATGCACACCCAACTGTGCTTTGACCTCAGCAAGTATCTGCAAACCAGCATCAATACCGAAACCACGGAAGGATTTACCTGAACTGCGATTCGCTTTGTCGTAAGAAGACTTGTAAATGAAGTTTAAGTTCAATTCTTTGCATATTTCTTGCAAAGCACCGGCAGTATCGATCGCCATCTGCTTGGACTCGATCACACAGGGGCCCGCAATCAAGAACAGCGGCTGATCCAGACCAACTTGAAAGTCACAGAGTTTCATTTTGCAGCCCCTTGATTCGCCAAAGCCGCTTCCACGAAGGCTTTAAACAAAGGATGGCCGTCGCGCGGCGTGGATGTGAACTCGGGGTGGAACTGCACACCCACGAACCAAGGATGCATACTCTGCGGCAACTCCATGATTTCGGGCAGATCCTCAGTAGGTGTGCGTGCCGAAATGATCAGTCCAGTCTTTTCCAGTGTGGGTACGTAGAAGTTATTCACTTCATAACGGTGACGATGACGCTCATTGACATCATCGCCGTAGATGCTTTGTGCCAACGTGCCAGCCTTGATAGGGCAACGCTGTGAACCCAGACGCATGGTGCCGCCCAAGTCAGAATCGTTACTGCGTGTTTCAACCTTGCCTTCGCGGTCACGCCACTCAGTGATCAGCGCAACGACCGGATGTTCTGTTTCCATATCGAACTCTGTACTGTTGGCATCCTGCATACCCGACACATGACGAGCATATTCGATGACCGCCAGTTGCATGCCTAAGCAGATACCCAGATAGGGCACTTTGTGCTCACGCGCATAACGGATCGCCGCAATCTTGCCTTCGGTGCCGCGTACCCCAAAACCGCCAGGCACTAGGATTGCATCGAAATGCGACAGCCCATCTACACCTGTCGTTTCCAGCTGTTCGGAATCGACGTATTCGATATTGACCTTGGTCGCTGTATGTATGCCAGCGTGACGCAAAGCTTCGATTAGAGACTTGTAAGACTCAGTCAGATCAACATACTTGCCGACCATGCCTATGGTGATCGCATGAATTGGATTCTGCTGATCTGAGACCAACTTTTGCCATACCGAGAGATCTGCAGGTGGCAATGTATTCAAAGCCAACTCTTCGCAAACGATGCGATCTAGGCCTTGCTCATGCAGCATCTGCGGAATCATATAGATGCTCTCAGCATCCCACATCGAAATGACCGCTTCTTCACGTACGTTGGCAAATAAAGAAATCTTGGCACGCTCATCGTCGGGAATAGGACGATCTGCACGGCACAACAACGCGGTAGGGAAGATACCAATCTCACGCAGTTTCTGTACGCTGTGCTGGGTGGGCTTGGTTTTCAATTCGCCAGCAGTGGCGATATAAGGCACCAAGGTCAAGTGCACATAAGCGACTTGATTCCGCCCCATGCGCAGACCCATTTGGCGAGCTGCTTCCAAGAACGGCAGTGATTCGATGTCACCCACTGTGCCACCGATTTCAACAATAGCCACATCAGCCTTGTCGCCGTGATACGCCGCAGCGCCACGTTCGACAAAAGCTTGGATCTCATTGGTGATATGCGGGATGACCTGTACGGTCTTGCCCAGATACTCGCCACGACGTTCCTTGCGGATCACGCTCTCATAGATTTGGCCGGTAGTGAAGTTATTGGCCTTGCGCATCTTGGCCGTAATAAAACGCTCGTAATGCCCCAGATCCAGATCAGTTTCCGCACCATCCTCGGTCACGAAAACTTCACCGTGCTGGAACGGACTCATGGTACCCGGATCAACGTTAATATAAGGATCGAGCTTCAACATGGTCACGCGCAGGCCGCGCGACTCAAGGATAGCCGCCAAAGAAGCGGCGGCTATGCCCTTCCCCAGAGAAGAAACAACGCCGCCGGTAATAAAGATGTACTTAGTCATGCGGGTGCCCGAACACAATGTTTTTTGTAGGGCGCGATGATACCGGAAAACAGCTTGCGCTCAAAATTGAAATGGCGACTCAGGCAAGAAAATTGCATGAGTCGCCATCATGTATAAATACAAAAGCTTGGCGTTAGACGATCATACCCGCTGCAACTGTATTGTTGTTGGCTTCATCGATGACGATGAAGCTACCACTGGCACGATTACGCTTGTAATGATCAAAAGCCAGCGGTTGTTGCACCTTCAGACCGACACGCACGATATCATTCATATTGACTACAGGCTCGGCATGATGCTCTAGGGTATTCACATCCACACGGTAATCGATCTTGGAGAACAGACACTTAGCAGTACGTGTCGTATGCTTTACCAAATATTTTCGGTTCTTATCCAGCGGTGACTCAGACAGCCAGCACATCATGGCGTCGAACTCCTTGGCCACTGTAGGCATCGCATCAGCCTTAACGAACATATCACCGCGTGACACGTCAATCTCGTCGTTCAGAGTCAGCGTGATGGATTGGGGCGCGAAAGCTGTCTGCAACTCGCCGTCGTAAGTGACGATGGCTTTGACCGTACTGCTACGACCAGATGGCAAGACTGTGACAGCATCGCCTACCGACACCTCACCTGCTTCGATACGGCCCATAAAGCCACGAAAATCATGAAACTCATCGGTTTGAGGGCGGCATACCCATTGCACGGGGAAACGAAAATCGGTGGTATTCACATCATGATCGATTTCCACGCTCTCCAGCTTTTCCATCAGTGTTGGGCCTTGGTACCAATTCAAACTGTCGCCTCTATCCACCACCATATCGCCCACCAGCGCTGACAAAGGGATGCAAGTCACATCATGCAGATTCAACTGGGCCGCAAACGCCTTGTATTCACTGACGATCTCATCGAAACGCGCTTGTGAGTAATCGACCATATCCATCTTATTCACGGCCAGCACGATGTGCGGCACACCAACCAAGCTAGCCAGATAAGTGTGGCGGCGAGTCTGCACCAACACGCCACGGCGAGCGTCAATCAGAATGACTACCAGATTCGCAGTACTCGCCGCAGTCACCATATTGCGTGTGTACTGCTCATGACCGGGCGTATCACCGATGATGAACTTACGTTTGGGCGTAGCGAAGTAACGGTATGCCACGTCTATGGTGATGCCCTGCTCGCGCTCGGCTTGCAGACCATCTGTCAGCAAAGACAGATCAACAGCCGCCATGCCGCGCTTCTCGCTGGTCTTGGAAATGGCAGAGAACTGATCTTCGAAGATGGACTTGGAGTCATGCAGCAAGCGACCGATCAAAGTGCTCTTGCCATCGTCCACGCTGCCTGCAGTGATGAAACGTAACAGTTGTGTAGTGTTGCTCATAATTTATAACCTTTTGAAAGCAGACTTAAGTAGTAAGACGTAAGTCGTAAACGTAAGTGGGGTTGTCTGCTACGCAGAATAAATAATTCCCGCGTAGCGGGGCAAAACCAACTTACGACTTCCCGCTTACGTCTTACGTCTTACGTCTTACGACTAGATTTTTAGAAATAACCTTCTTTTTTACGCAGCTCCATAGAAGCATCGGAAGTTTGATCATCCATACGAGTCGCACCACGTTCGGTGATACGCGTGGTCGCGGTCTCCTCGATAATCTCATCAACAGTGCGTGCATTCGACTCGACAGGCGCGGTACAAGTCACGTCACCCACGGTACGGAAACGCACCGTTACGACTTCCACTTTCTCACCCGGTTTGGGTTGCACCAGATCAGAGATCGGCATCAACATGCCATTGCGACGGATGACCTCGCGCTCATGAGCATAGTAAATACTAGGTATATGTAACTTTTCGCGGCCTATGTATTGCCAGATATCCATTTCGGTCCAGTTACTGATCGGGAACACACGGATGTTCTCGCCACTGTGTACACGGGTGTTGTAGATATCCCACAACTCAGGACGCTGATTCTTCGGATCCCACTGACCAAATTCGTCGCGGAACGAGAAAATACGCTCCTTAGCACGCGCCTTCTCTTCGTCGCGACGCGCACCGCCCATACAGGCATCGAAACCAAACTCGGCAATAGTCTCCAATAAAGTCACAGACTGGAAAGGATTCCGTGGCAGATCGGGATTCTTGATCACGATGGTGCCGCGCTTGATGGAGTCTTCTAGAGAACGCACGATAAGGCGCTCACCCAAATCCTTAGCCAACTTATCGCGCGTCGCAATCACTTCTGGAAAGTTGTGCTCGGTATCAATATGCACCAAAGGGAACGGAAATTTCGCTGGGCGAAATGCCTTCTCTGCCAAGCGCAGCATGACGATGGAGTCCTTGCCACCGGAGAACAACAAGGCTGGATTCTTACACTCAGCCGCGACCTCGCGCATGATGTGTATGGATTCGCTTTCCAGTGCATCCAAATGGGTAAATGTGTGTTTGCTCATTTTTTATACTTTCTATTTGAAACTTAAAATTCGTTACGCGCGTTTTATCGGCGTAATACTGCCGACATGTAGGCAGCATTCCTTGCTCTTATATCGTTTTGGTTTCGACTAACGCCGCGCTACGCACGGCATAAGTCTGCACCGAAACCGAGAGAACAAAACGCATTACGCGCGTTTTATCGGCGTTATTTTTCCTACATGCAAACCACATTCTTTGTTCTCTGGATTTTCCCACCACCAGCGACCAGAACGAATGTCTTCTCCGGGCGTCACCGAACGCGTGCAGGGTGCGCAGCCTATGCTGGGGTAAAAACGGTCGTGCAGTTTATTATAGGGAACGTCGTTTTGCTTGATGTATTCCCACACTTCCGCATTACTCCAATCCAACAAAGGATTGATCTTTTGCATGCCATGATCCGCATCAAATGAGGAGACTTCCAGACCGCCACGGGTCACTGCCTGATCACGACGCATCCCCGTGATCCATGCCTTTTTACCTGACAAAGCGCGATTCAGCGGCACGACCTTACGCACGTGGCAACATCCTTTGCGGTTCTCCACGCTGTCGTAAAAACCATTCATGCCGATGCGCTGCACCAGCTGTTCAACTTGAACGTGCTCGGGAAAGTACACCTGTAAAGGCAGGCTGTAATATTCACGCACAGCCTGCATCAAGTCATAGGTCTCTTGTGGCAAGCGGCCTGTGTCTAAACTGAACATGCTGATCTCGGGATGAAACTTGGCGATGATATCAGTCAGAACCATATCCTCCGCACCCAAGCTATTGGCGAAAGTCACAGTCGCGTAGTCACTTACCGCATCGGCCAGCACTTGCTTGACTTGCTCTATCTTGGTTTGTAATTTACTCATTATTCACCTCAACGTATAACGCGTCTAAACAGTGGTTGCGCTTCATCTGACGAAGCCTGATAGGTCAAGGAAAAATCGCTCAGGCCCTTGAGCACTTCGTTGATATCCTTGCCTGCACGTGGCACGAAGGCATCGAAGCCAACACGCTGCATGTAAAAAATCTGATCGCGCAACACATCTCCTATAGCGCGCAACTCCCCTTTGTAGCCCAGGCGCGAACGCAAATGATAGGCGATGGAGTAACCACGGCCATCCGCAAACTTGGGGAAATCTACAGCGACAACGGAGAACTTCTGCACATCGGCTTGCAAATCCTCGGCACGCTCGTCACTCGCGAACCACACACCTACATCAGCACGATGTTGCAGACCGTCACGTTGCGCCAACCAGACTTTGAGCGGCACGAGGATGCGACCGATTGGAACCACAACACCCTCCGCCGTATCGGTCTCAGCCAAACGCAACACGCTCCAATCATCGGCCACTACA
>JBBQKX010000016.1:0-33010 GCA_038327315.1 Burkholderiales bacterium
CCCGGTATCCAGCGCAAATATTTGTCCGAGATTAGTTCTCGCCACAAGTGGTTGATGGTTAGATAGAGCCCATGTAATGCCCCCCAAACAATGAACGTCCAGCCCGCGCCGTGCCATAAGCCGCCCAACAACATCGTGACCAATAAATTGAGATAGCGACGAAATTTACCCAGTCTGTTACCGCCCAAAGGAATGTAAAGATAATCACGCAGGAAGGTAGATAGCGTGATGTGCCAGCGCCGCCAAAACTCTATGATGCTAGTCGCCTTGTAGGGCGAGTTGAAGTTGATAGGCAATCGGATATTGAACATTAGCGCGATACCGAGTGCCATGTCTGTGTAGCCAGAAAAGTCGAAATAAATCTGCAGCGTGTAGGCCAAGGCACCAGACCATGCTTCATAGATGGTCGGCAAAGTGCCGGTGGTGGCGCCCAGTTGTGTGCCATCGAAAATGGCGGTGGCAAATGGGGCTAGGTTATCGGCCCATAGTACCTTCTTGCATAAACCGAGCGTGAATAGGATCAAGCCAGTCGCTACATTGTTCCAATTGAGACGATAGGTCGTGCTTAATGCGAACTGGGGCATCATGTCTTTGTGATGCAACACCGGACCCGCGATCAGATGCGGAAAATAAGTCACGAACAAGGTGTAGTGCATGAAGTTGAATTCTTTCACTTTGCCCTGATAGGTATCGACCAAAAACGCAATCTGCGTAAAAGTGAAGAAGGAAATACCTAAAGGCAAGATGACATCTTTGATCTGCCAAGTCGTATTGGTGACTAGATCGAGGTTGCTGACGAAGAAATTCGCATACTTGTAATAGCCCAGCAGACTTAGATTCACCGTAATCGACAGTATCAGCACATGCTTTTTGCTTAGCTTGCTGGCAGCTGCATCGTATCGTCCCAACCAAAGTCCAAACCCATAATTGCCGATGATGGATAGCATCAGCAGGCCTACATAGATCGGATTCCAATAGCCGTAGAAAAACAGCGAAGCAAGGGCGAGCCAGGTTGAGGCATAGACGTGACTGATGCGCGCAAGTTGAAAGAAGCCCAGCAAGGTGAGCGGTAAAAAAAGGAAGATGAAGCCGTAGGAATTGAATAGCATCGATTAGACTCTAGGGGCTGTGAGAGGCGCAAGCAAATGAAGGGTGTTGGGTTTCATCTGAATTCCATTAAAATCTGATACGCTATTTTACAGATAAACACTTGGGTAACGTGATGGCTATCTACGCGATAGGCGATGTGCAGGGCTGTTATACAGAGCTGAGACGGTTGATGGACAAGATCGATTTCGATCCGGTGCATGACCAGCTTTGGTTCGTTGGCGACTTGGTGAACCGTGGTGCGGAGTCACTGGCAGTGTTGCGCCTAGTGCGTTCCTTAGGCGAGCGTGCAGTCACCGTGCTGGGCAACCATGATCTGCATTTGCTCGCGGTCGCTGATGGTATCGCTAATCTACACCCGAGTGACACGCTGGATGCGATCCTCGCAGCCCCCGATTGCGCCGAACTATTAGACTGGTTGCGTTACCAGCCATTGATGTATGTGGATGGCGAGCATGTGATGGTGCACGCTGGTTTGTTGCCTGCTTGGACGGTCAAGCAAGCGCGCGCTTTGGCGGAAGAAGTTGAGTCGCATCTGCGTGGCAAAGAGCACAAGAAGTTCTTCGAACATATGTATGGCAACCAGCCCAATGCTTGGGATGAGTCCTTGTCTGGGTACAAGCGGCTGCGTGTCATCACCAATGCCTTCACGCGCATGCGTGTGTGCACCGCAGCAGGTGAGATGGAGTACAAGTTTAAGGGTGAAACTCACAAGATACCGTCGGGCTATATGCCTTGGTTTGCGGTGCCTGAGCGTGCCAGTGTTGATGCGACAGTGGTTTTCGGTCACTGGTCGGCATTGGGATTGGTGGTGCAGCCGAATCTGATTGCGCTCGATACCGGTTGCTTGTGGGGTGGGCCGCTGACTGCGATACGTTTGTCAGACCGGAAGATATTCCAAGTCCCTTCCGAGAACCCTATACAGGCTGAGCATGGTTGATCTAGGTACGGCTATGCAGGATATGAGTTGTTTGCGACGCACTGCGGCACGCAGTCTTTACACGCTAGTACTGTTCCTGTTGTTGCCCTTCATCTTCATCAAGTTGCTATGGCGTGCGAGGTTGCAACCGGAATATCTGCAGCATGTGGGAGAGCGCTTTGGTTTTTATAAGGTGCGTAGCGAGCGGCCAGTGATCTGGTTGCATGCGGTGTCTGTGGGCGAGACGCGCGCCACGGTCAGTCTAGTCAACCAGTTGCGTCATCATTATCCACAGCACCAGATACTACTAACGCATACCACACCCACTGGCCGTGCGGCCTCGGAGCAGCTATATGCTGATAACGTCATCCGTGTCTACCTGCCATACGATTATCCCTTCGCGGTGCGGCGTTTCTTGCGTCACTTCCAGCCCGAGCTGGGTATGCTGATGGAGACCGAGATCTGGTTCAATCTGATACACGGCTGCAGGCGTGAAGAGATCCCACTGCTACTGCTGAATGCGCGTATGTCTGAAAAGTCATCTATAGGCTATGGTCGTTTCAACACGCTGACACGAGAGGCGCTACAGTCATTGTGTGCGGTCGCTGCGCAGACTGAGACTGATGCGCAGCGCCTGCTTAGCTTAGGCGCACAGCAAGTCCGTGTGATGGGAAATCTGAAGTTCGACATCGTGCCGCCGCGCGTGATGCAGGAATTGGGGAGGGTGTTGCGCGAGCGTTTTGGTGAGCATCGCAAGGTATTTCTGGCAGCCAGTACCCGTGAAGGTGAGGAGGCGCTGTTGCTGAACGCATGGAAGGCTACAGATACCTTGTTGGTGATTGTTCCACGCCACCCGCAACGCTTCAACGAGGTGGCCGAGCTCATCAACAAGCACGGCTTGATGATGCAGCGACGCAGCCAAAGTGAGCCCGTGCCGCTGGATGTGCAGGTGGTACTGGGCGACAGCATGGGCGAGATGTTCGCCTATTACATCGCGTCTGATCTAGCTTTCATCGGTGGCAGTTTGCTACCCTTTGGCGGTCAGAATCTCATCGAAGCCTGCGCGGTAGGCACGCCGGTGTTGATAGGTATGCACACTTACAATTTTGCTGACGCCACCCGTCTTGCGGTGGAGGCAGGTGCGGCCCAACGTGTAAAAGATGCTCAACAACTAGTCGCACTTCAGCAGTCTCTGTTGCACGATGCCGCCGCCATGCAAGAGATGCGCCGCCAAGATCTGGCCTTCGTTGCATCTCATCAGGGCGCAACAGATAAGGCCATGGAGCTCATCGCCTTACACCTGGCGGTCGATTGATAACGGTTAAGCGCTAAAATTTTTAACGCAGTTATCCCTATAGGGCATTAATAGGGGTGCATCTTGGCCATTGTTCGCGGTATAGCATCGACACTTTCACAATAAACTCCTTTTTTGTACAAAAGTACGTGCTTAACTTGCCGTCGATGCAGTTGACGTTGGCTGCATACCGCTAAATGTGGCAGTATCCATGAAACTAAAATTTAAGATCATTACGGCTGATGACGGTGATGTTTGTCATTTTCATGCGGATGACTTGGTATCTGTCAGTACGATTGATGGCTAAAGCGAATTAGCGTTGGGGCGAACAGTGCGCTACGTAGCAAGCGCCACACTCAGGGGATGCTAGACACGATGTTGCTAAAGATTAACAGGCGCTTTATTTTGCCCAGGGTATTGGGTGCGACTGCGTCCGTACTGACACTAAGGAGTATTGATTTTGAGCCGTACCCTCATTAATTTGTGCATGATAGGGGGTAGCGTACTCGCACTGTTGCTGGGGATATCTTCTGTTTCCGCTCAAGTTCAAGAAGTACGTATTGGCGTGTTATCGTATCGCCCGTTGGAGCTGTCACGAGCACAGTGGCAGTCTACTGCAGACCATCTGAATGCCGTCGTAAGCGGGTATCACTTCAGCATAGAGTCACAATTCTTCCCAGCTTTGGATAAGGCGGTAGATCAGCGGCGCTACGACTTCATCCTGACCAACCCCGAACATTACGTCACCCTTCGAGCAGATCACGGATTGGCTGTCATCGCTACGCTAATGCCACTGGCTCAGGGGCGTCCAGTCTCCAGCTTCGGCGGCGTTATCTTTACGCGTGCTGATCGCAATGACATCGTTACGCTGCATGACTTGCGCGGTAAGGTGATTAGTTCCGCGGCAGAGCAGTCATTCGGTGCCTATTTGATCGAACGGTGGACTATGTATAAGCAGGATATACAGATCGGTGAAGTGGGTCGCGTGCGTTTCACTGGCATGCCACAGGATAACGCTGTGTACGAAGTGCTAGCGGGTGATGCGGATGCGGGTTTTGTTCGTACCGGGATACTCGAAAATATGGCGAGCGAGAACAGGCTCAATCTTAATCAGATCAAAGTCATCAATCGGCAAATGGGCAGCGATTTCCCGCTATTGTTGTCTACCGAGTTGTATCCTGAGTGGGCATTTTCCGCCACGCCGCGCGTCTCTGACGAGCTGGCCAAGGCTGTGTCTTTGGCTTTGCTCAACATCAAGCCAGATGATGCTGCAGCCCGAGTGGGCAATTATTTTGGCTTCTCGCCACCGGGAAACTATGCGCCAGTAGAAGCGGTGATGTTGCGCCTGAAGTTGAATCCAGATCGCGCCGCCGAGTTCAATTGGCAGGACGTACGGCGGAAATATGAAGTGCCTTTATTCTCAGGCACCGTAGCGTTGTTGCTGTTACTTCTGGGGGTCGCTTTATATCTGATGCGCGCCAATCGGCGCTTGAAGTTTAGCTATGAGAAGAGCGCACAACTCGATCAAGCGCTAAAGCATGCGAATGTATCGCTGGAAGAAAAAGTGGAATTGCGCACGCAACAACTGCGCGACAAAGAGCAACTGTTGATGGATATTTTGCAGGCTAGCCCGATTGCAGTTCGTATCGCGGTAGATGGCGGTCAGAAAGTCTTATTTGCGAATCATAGCTATGAACAGCTGCTGGGCGTGACCAGTGGCAAAGCCTTGGGGGTAGATCCCAAGCTTTTCTATGCCCATGAAGAAGACTATCTAGAGGTGTTGGGTAAATTGTCTGCAGGTGAGCGGATCAAAGATGTACAGATAGAGCTCACAATTCCGGGACGGGGGACACGTTGGACCTTGGCGACCTATGTCATGTTCGAGTTTTGTGGTGAGAGTGCGGTCTTGGCTTGGTTCTATGACATTACTCCACTTAAGCTCGCAGAACAGGCTTTGCAGTCTAGCGAGCAGCGCTTCCGCCAAATGTTCGAGAACCACTCCTCGGCGATGTTGATGATAGATGCCGAGGATGGGAGCATCGTCCATGCAAACCAGGCGGCTGCGAGCTTCTATGGATATAGCATCGCGCAGATGTCGACTATGAATATTGCCCAGATCAACACACAGTCAGCAGAGCAGGTCGCAGAAGAGCGTGCGCTTGCATTGCACCAGACACGCAATTTTTTCATTTTCCAACATCGGCTGGCCGATGGGCAGAGTCGTACCATGGAGGTGCATTCCTCGCCGATGCAAGTGGAGGGCCGTACCCTATTGTTTTCCATCGTGCATGACATTACAGAGCGCAAGTATCTGGAAGGGTTGATGCAGGAGTTAGCGTTCTACGACCAGTTGACGACTTTGCCCAATCGCCGACTATTGTTAGATCGTCTGCGTATGGCATTGACCACCTGTGCGCGTACACGTAGGTATGGCGCTTTGATGTTTTTGGATTTAGATAATTTTAAATCGCTAAATGACCTGCATGGTCATGAAGTTGGTGATCAGATGCTGATTGAAGTCGCGCATCGTATTGTTGATTGCATCAGAGAACAGGATAGTGCGGCTCGGTTCGGTGGAGATGAGTTTGTGGTGATGATAGAGGATCTGTCCGATGAGTTAAGTGAGGCAGTGACTCAGGCAGAGATTATCGCCGAGAAGATACGCGCAAATCTCGCACTTCCTTATGTGCTGTTGCGGGATGGTGAGCCCGTGACGCATCGCTGCAGCTCCAGTATAGGTGTCTCTGTGTTTAGAGATCACGATGAGACAGTGGAGCAACTGCTGAAATGGACTGATATGGCGATGTATAAAGCCAAGGATGCTGGGCGTAATGTGATCCGTTTCTTCGATCCAGAGATGCAATCGGCGATAGAGACTCGCGCAGCCTTGGAGGAGGATTTGCATCAGGCAGTGGCGGAGGGGCAATTGCGTTTGTACTTCCAAGTGCAAGTTGATGCACGTCGAAAACCTACCGGCGCGGAAGCACTGGTACGCTGGCAACATCCACAACGTGGACTAGTCTCGCCTATTCAGTTCATCCCGCTAGCAGAAGAAACGGGGATGATCCTGCCTATTGGTACTTGGGTGCTGGAATATGCCTGCTCACAGCTTAGACGATGGTCGGAGATGGAGGGCTTTAGCGATCTGACTTTGTCTGTCAATGTTAGTGCCAAGCAGTTTTCCCAAAACGATTTCGTGGACCAAGTGAGCACAGTCATCAGAAAATTTGAGATTAAGCCTTGGTTGCTTAAGCTGGAGTTGACTGAGAGTTTAGTGCTTTATGATGTGGAAGACACCATAGTCAAAATGCATGCACTGAAGGAGTTGGGGTTGAGCTTCTCCATGGATGATTTTGGTACCGGATATTCATCGCTGTCCTATTTGAAACGACTACCGCTAGACCAACTCAAGATAGATCAGTCCTTTGTGCGTAATCTGGCAACAGACAATGGCGACATGGTCATGGTGATGACCATCGTCGATCTGGGTATGAATTTCGAAGTTGATGTAATCGCCGAGGGTGTGGAAACCGAACAGCAAATGAGGTTGTTGCATCGCAGTGGTTGCGGGCATTTCCAAGGCTATCTTTATAGTAAGCCAGTCGATTTAGAACACTTTGAAGCTTTGATCGTATCGTTGCGATAGTGGTCTTTTTTCAGGGCTGTGCTTCTGCCCTGACTTCATTGCCTTTGCGTATCACACGCACATGGTCTCCAACCTTGAGTAAATCTTTGCCCACAGCTTGCATAACGTAGATGCTGCTGCCGTCCTCATCAAGTTTTACCCACAGCTCCACACCTGGCTTGGTGCCTATACCGGCCTGACTACCCACTGTGCCGCCCACTACCGAGCCCAAGATCACACCGACCATGGAGCCGCTGTAGATGCCGCCTACCTGCCCTGCGACACTACCTGCAGCCCCTCCACCGCTGTCATCTAGCTCTATGGGGGTGGCACTTTCGATGACGCCCAGTTTGATGACTTCTTTGGGGGAGCCATGCTTGGAACTTGCACAGCCCGTCAGCAGCAGGGCGATCAGGATGAGACGCAACATCAATTACAACGGCAGTGCGTAACCGAAGTGTTGTTGGAACTGTGCCTTGATCTCGTCCAGTGTAGGTGTGTGATTCTGGCCTCCACGGCTGGCGATCTTGATGGTACCCATTAACGAAGCCAAGCGTCCCGTGGTCTCCCAATCCCATCCTTTTTGGATACCGAACAGCAGACCTGCGCGATAAGCATCGCCGCAACCTGTTGGGTCGAGCAAGGCAGTCGCCTTGACACAAGGGATGGTGATCTCTTTGCCATCAGCGTAGATGGTAGAACCTTCGCCACCACGCGTGATGATGAAGGCGCGCTTGCCCTTGGCTAATTCTTCGATAGTCTTGCCAGTCTTATCCTGCAACAACTGCGCTTCGTAATCGTTGACGGTCACATAGGTCGCAAGTCTGACGAAGTTCAACAGATCTTCGCCACCGAACATCGGCATGCCTTGACCCGGGTCGAACACCCAAGGGATGCTCGCATCATGGAATTGCTGCGCATGTTCGATCATGCCAGTGCGGCCATCAGGGGAGACGATGCCCAGGCTGACCTTGCTTGCATCGCCGACTTTATTTTGTTCGGAGTAGCTCATCGCACCGGGGTGGAAAGCGGTGATTTGGTTGTCATCCAGATCTGTTGTAATGAAGGCTTGACCAGTGTAGCTAGCTGATACGTGGCGGATGTGGGCTTGCGACAAGCCGAGTTTTTGCAGATGCAGGGCATAAGTGGAGAAGTCGTCACCCACGGTCGCCATGATCATAGGGTCACCGCCTAAAAGTTGCAGGTTGTAAGCGATGTTGCCAGCGCAACCGCCGAACTCACGACGCATCTCGGGCACCAAGAAAGCCACATTCAGCATGTGTATCTTCTCCGGCAGGATGTGATTCTTGAATTGATCCTGAAACACCATGATGGTGTCGTATGCCATCGATCCGCAAATGAGTGTGTGCATCGCTCTGCTCCAATTTTAAAGGCGCGAATTGTAACACCCCGCGCAGCGACCACCCATGCACCAGTTTAATGATTTTGCTTCGAAACGGTGCAGAAGTGGCCTAGTCTAAATATCTAGGCACTCCGTGCCGCATGGCTTACAGAGAACCTGTTGTTGGCATGGATATTGCATTTGTTAGGGTGCTGCCACCGGCAGCTGTAGGCAAGTAAAGGAGAATAACATGGACAGTAAACTCGAAATATTGATCACATTGGCACACAGTAAATTGGCAGAAGACCTGAGCGCGGAGGATATCGCGCTATTGGTTGGGCTGGTGCGTGTGCAGCACTACGAACTGGATGCTGGCGAGCTGACGATGGACGGGAGTGAGCTGCAAGATGCCCTGATGATTTTGGTCAGTGGTGAGATTGAGATTCTAGCTACGGTGAATAACGACCGTGTAGCGCTGGAACTGGAACATCCAGGCGATATGGCGCGCATCATCAGTTTTGTCGGAGGCCCAACTAGTGTCGAGGCGTGTATCAAGGTGAGGCGCGACAGTACGGTGTTGTTGCTTAAGCGCACCACGCTTGAGGGCATGCTGGATACACATCCTAGGCTTGCATATTACGTGATGCGCAATCTAGTGCGTCATATGCACGGTGTGGTCAGACGTAGTAACACTGAGAAAGTGGAGATGGCGAACTATATGTATAGTACACACGGGCGTTATTGAAGTTGCATCATATATGGGGTGGTACGCTGCGTGTAAAATGCGCGGCGAACTGGCTCATACCCTATACGAAGATGACGACACTAGATTTCGATATACACAGACACGTGGCGCTGTTGTGCAGCAGCTATACGCATTGGACGGGTTTGCATTTAATTCCGCCTGCAATAAGCGCGGAAGATGCCGTCTCCGAGCTGATGGCAGGTCCATACGCCGTGGTATCGCACGACACAGCAGCCGATCCCATATTTAATTACGCCAATTATTGTGCCTTGGAATTATTCGAAATGGATAGTGCAAGTTTTACGCGTCTACCCTCACGATTGTCAGCTGAAGCGGTGAATCAGGAAAAGCGCGGCAAGGCCTTGGATGAAGTCGCCAAGCATGGTTTCGTGCAGGGCTATTCCGGCGTACGTATCGCCAGCTCAGGAAGGAAATTTTTGATACGCGACACAACGATTTGGAATCTTGTGGATGCGCAGGGTGTGTTTCACGGACAAGCCGCGTTAATTGGAGCAACTTCCGAGTTTTAGTTCTTCGTTCGCCCTGAGTCTGTCGAAGGGTTAGCCGCGCGGATGGTGTTGCTGGTGCAATGTCTTGAGTCGTTCACGCGCAACGTGTGTGTAGATCTGGGTAGTGGAGATGTCGGTGTGGCCCAGTAGCATTTGCACTACACGCAGGTCGGCACCATGGTTGAGTAGATGTGTGGCGAAAGCATGGCGCAGGGTGTGTGGTGATAAGGCTGATTGTAAGCTGGCCTGACGTGCATATTTTTTGATCAGATACCAAAACATCTGCCGCGTCATCGCTTCGGCGCGGGCAGTAACGAACATCGCATCACTGCTGCGCTGTCCCAACAGCACCGTGCGCCCCTCGGTCATATAGCGTTGCAGCCAGTCTAGTGCCACTTCCCCCAAAGGTACGATGCGTTCCTTACTACCCTTACCCATCACGCGCACAACACCGTTGTCCATGCTCACTTGCGATACGCGCAGCGTCACCAGTTCTGATACGCGCAAGCCTGTAGCATAGAGTACTTCCAACATGGTGTGGTCACGCAGGCCTAGCGGGGTCTGAGTATCTGGGGCGTTTAACAAGGTATCGACGTCGTGTTCACTAAGCGACTTAGGTAGATTGCGTGGTAGCTTAGGTGTGTCTATCTGTAGCGTGGGGTCTAGGGCAATCTTGTTTTGGCGCAGCAAGTAACGAAATAATCGCTTGAGACTGGAGACATTGCGACCCGCCGAACTTGCTTTGGCTTTTTGTTTCAGCATCAAGTGGCCCAGATAGTCGTGTATGTCGGCGGAAGTGGTTTGCAGTAGACCAGCGCCGCGCTGAGCTTCTAACCAGTCCGCAAACTTATTCAAGTCACGTCGGTAACTGTCTAGTGTGTTGCGCGATAAGCCGTCCTCCAGCCACAAGGCATCGCTGAATTCGTCAAGTAACTCAGTATTGTTCATGCGTCAGCAACCAGCGTTTGATATTCAGTTCTGCGCCGTCTGCGTGGTGCATGAAGCCGCCCAGCTTATGCTTTCCAACCACACGGTGGCAGGGCACGATGAGTGCGATGGGGTTGGCGCCGCAGGCCTGGCCTACCGCTTGTGCCGCAGAACCTAATTCATGGGCGAGCTCTCCGTAACTGCGAGTCTCACCACGGGGGATTGCTAGTAGCGCATGCCAAACCTTATTCTGGTGTGGGGTGCCCAGCAAGGCCAGTGGCAGGTCGAATGCCGTGGCTGCGTCCTTCAGATAGGCGCGCAATTGCGCACATACTTCGCGTGACAGCGCGTTGTTGGCGGTTAGTGCTGCAGTGCCCAAAGGCAAAAATTCTAAACCTAGCAAGGCCTCGTCGCTGCAGCGTATGCCCAGCTTGGCGAAAGGGGTGGAAAGAATGGCTTGGTAAGTCATGATGGGTTAATGATACTAGATGACAGGCAATAAAAAACGGAAGCCGTAGCTCCCGTTCTTGCCGTACAGAAAAACTGCGCTGCGATTAAGCGCGAGCTGTCAGCTTTTCCTTGATACGCGCAGACTTGCCTGAGCGTTCACGCAGGTAGTACAGCTTGGCACGACGTACCGCACCGCGACGCTTTACTTCGATAGCAGCGATAACGGGTGAGTAAGACTGGAAAGTACGCTCCACGCCTTCGCCTGACGAGATCTTGCGCACGATGAAGCTTGAGTTCAAGCCACGGTTGCGCTTAGCGATTACTACGCCTTCGAAAGCCTGAACACGCTTGCGCTCACCTTCAACGACGTTAACGCTGACAACGATTGTGTCGCCAGGTGCGAATGCAGGAAGGGTCTTGCCCAAACGTGCGATTTCTTCTTGTTCCAATTGTTCGATCAGATTCATTTGCTACTCCTTAGTTATAGGAACTTGTTCCTTCTCATAAGCATCCTGAAATGCTTTAAGAAGCCGAGCTTCCTCTTTAGTCAAGTCACGCCCGACCAACAGATCCGGTCGTCGCAACCACGTTCTGCCCAACGACTGCTGAAGTCGCCAGCGCTTGATGTCTGCATGATTGCCAGACAACAGTACCGGGGGCACGACTTCAGCATTAAAACTTTCGGGGCGGGTGTAATGTGGACAATCTAGCAGGCCATCTGCAAAAGAATCTTGCTCGGCCGACTCTGCATCTCCCAGCACACCAGGCAGTTGCCGTACCAAACTATCCACCAACACCATCGCTGCCAACTCACCACCGGACAATACATAGTCACCGATGGAGATTTCTTCATCTACAAATTGACGGATCAGGCGTTCATCTATGCCTTCGTATCGACCCGCCAACAACACCAGACCTTGATCCGGTTTTGCTACCAATTCTTTGACTACAGCCTGACTGAGCGGCCTACCCTGTGGTGAGAGATACACCACTCGGCAAGTTTGTGCACCTGCTGCTGCCTGTCGCTGCTTGGCGGCGCTGATCGCACCAGCCAGCGGCTCACCCAACATCACCATGCCAGGACCGCCACCATAGGGCCTATCGTCTATGGTCCGGTAATTGTCGGTCGTGAAATCACGCGGATTCCACGTCTTCAATTCATAGTGCCCCTGCTCTGCTGCCCGCCTTGTGATGCCGTATTGCGTTAGCGCATCGAACATCTCGGGAAACAGCGTGATGACATCGAAGATCATCTTAGTAATCTGCCGCCCAATCGACGTGGATGACGCGCTTAGCGACATCCACCTGCTTGATCGCGGTGGCTACAAAGGGAATCAGCGTCTGACCGCTTTCACCTTTGACCATCAGTACTTGATTTGCACCGGTCTCCAGCAACTGTTCAACTTTGCCTAAATCTTCGCCGACTTCGTTCACTACGGCCATACCCATCAGGTCTGACCAGTAATATTCGTCGTCCGACTGTTCGGGCAACTGACTACGTGGTACAGCTATCAGCAAGCCTTTCAGCTTTTCCGAGGCATTGCGGTCAAGGCAGTTGGGTAGCAGTGCGACGACAGTCTTGTGGTGCGCTTCGCGCTCCAGAACTTTAGTCTCCTGCCACGGGCCATGCTCGTGACCTATCCACCAAACGGGGTAATCCAGCAGGCTATCTACATGTTCGGTAAAAGGTTGGATCTTGACCCAGCCCTTTATGCCGTGTGCAGAAGCCACGCGCCCCATGATGACCATGGGGTCGGCGTCTTTAGACTGCTGCAGCTTGTGCACCAGCGCGCTTTACCAGCTTAGCAACGGCATCGCTCAATTGCGCGCCCTTGCTCTGCCAATGAGTCACGCGAGCCATGTCTAGGCGAAGTGCTTCTTGTTTTTCTGTTGCAACAGAGTTGTAGAAACCAACGCGCTCGATGAAACGACCATCGCGACGATTGCGGGAGTCAGCAACAACTACGTTGTAGAAAGGACGGTTCTTAGAACCGCCACGGGAAAGACGAATGATGACCATATAAAAACCTATCTAAAAATAAGCCAAGCGAAAGGGCGCGGATTCTACGCTAATTCTTGCTGATTGTGCAAGTCGTAGAAAAGCAAGAGGAAAAACCCCAGGTAAGTGGGTGGGTTATCAGTGATGCAACAAGACCTCGAAGACAAACTTGCTACCCAAGTAGGAAAGAAGCAGCATGATGAAGCCTGCGACGGTCCAGCGTACTGCGATGCGGCCACGCCATCCGTAGAAGCGATGACCATATAAGAGGATGGCGAATACCAACCAAGACAGGATGCCGAACAACACCTTGTGATTGAACTGCCAAGCCTTGCCGAATATCTCTTCGCTAAATAACATGCCCGAGGCCAAAGTGAGCGTGAGCAGTACAAAGCCTATACCTATGATGCGGAATAACAGACTTTCCAGTGTCATCAGTGGTGGAAGGTTGCGCAATACACGAGGCAGGGAGGCGTGGTGTAAGCGCTTTTCGACTTGTGAGATGAGCACCGCATGCAACATGGCGATGGTGAACAAGCTATAAGCCAACATGGCTGCACTGATGTGGGCAGTAAAGGCAAAAGAGTGTGTATGGTTGAGCGGATGCTCGCTGGGAAAGCAACCAGGCAATATCGCTGTAATCGCCGCGATGGGCAAAACCAGCACCAAGAATTCGCCAATAGGGTAGAAGAAGCGCGCAACCCAATAGACGAACAGCGTCAACCATGCGATCAACGAGAGTGCATTCAATAAGCCAAAATCGAAACTTCCATTGGCCAACATGTCGTTATTGAGTAGATAGCCGTGCAATGCAAGCGGCACCAATATCAGATGCCCACCCATGCCTCGGCTTTGCGAGTCTGTGTTGCCAGAGTTCTGGGCACGCCAGAACAGCGCGGACAAGCCGGCGTAGGCGATAAATGTCAGAATAGAGATAAGAAGGCTAGGCATTTTTGAGCTGGATGTTTTAGACTTCACGAATTCTACACCATCTAACACGGGCAATTCATGCTGGACAATCTAACTCAACGCCTTTCGGGCGTGATCAAAAACCTGCGTGGTCAGGCTAGGCTCACTGAAAGCAATATCCAAGACGCATTGCGTGAAGTGCGCATGGCATTGTTGGAAGCGGACGTTGCCCTACCCGTCGTAAAAGAATTCATCGCCCAAGTCAAAGAGGCGGCGCTCGGTCACGAGGTGGTCGGAAATTTGAATCCGGGACAAGCGCTGATAGGCGTGGTGCATCGTGAGCTGACCAAGCTAATGGGTGAGCATAACGATGCCCTCAATCTGGCAGCGGTTCCGCCGGCTGTGATTCTGATGGCGGGCCTGCAGGGTGCTGGTAAAACCACCACTAGTGGCAAGCTGGCAAAATTGCTGCGTGATCAACAGAAGAAGAAGGTTTTGCTGGTCAGTTGTGATGTGTATCGTCCTGCTGCGATCGAGCAGTTGCGTACCTTGGCAACACAGTTACAGATCGACTTCTTCGCTTCTGACATCTCGCAGAAGCCCAAGGACATCGCGTTTGCTGCGCTGGATTTTGCACGCAAACATCACCATGACGTGTTAATCGTCGATACCGCTGGTCGTTTGGCGATTGATACGGCGATGATGGACGAAATCAAACAGCTGCACGCTTTGTTGAATCCAATTGAGACGCTGTTTGTGGTCGATGCCATGACGGGGCAGGATGCAGTGAATACAGCCAAGGCTTTCGGTGAAGCCTTGCCGCTGACGGGCGTAGTTCTCACCAAGCTAGATGGCGATGCGCGTGGTGGTGCTGCGCTGTCTGTGCGGCATGTCACCGGCAAGCCGATTAAGTTTATTGGTGTCAGCGAAAAGCCCACAGGTTTGGAAGCATTCCATCCTGAGCGTATGGCATCACGCGTGTTGGGCATGGGTGACGTGCTGTCGCTGATCGAAGAAGCACATCGCGAAGTCGATCATGTCGAGGCGGAAAAACTTGCCAAGAAAATGAAGACGGGTCAAGGCTTCGACCTCAACGATTTCAAATCGCAAATGGTGCAGATGCGCAAAATGGGCGGTATGTCCGCACTGATGGATAAGCTGCCTGCGCAGATGAGCCAAGCTGCGGCAAACTCTAAGGTCGACGACAAAGCTGTCTATCGTTTGGAAGGCATCATCAATTCCATGACCATGCAAGAACGCAGCAAACCCGAACTCATCAAAGCCTCGCGCAAACGTCGTATCGCCATGGGCGCCGGCGTGCAAGTGATGCACGTGAATCAACTGCTCAATCAGTTCGAGCAGACACAGAAAATGATGAAGATGTTCAGCAAGGGTGGCGGCATGGCAAAAATTATGCGCGGCATGGCAGGCAAAATTCCAGGCATGCGGTAAATTTTTCGCAGCACGAAAAACAAAAATGTTGTGATCCCCGCGCATGCATGCAATGCAAAATAAGCTGAGTAAAGGGTTCGATACATTTTTCGTTCGTTCTCGCATAGCGCTAACCGTTCGTCCCGAGTAGGCCTAGCCGTATCGAGGGTACATGGTTTACTCTAAGGGACGAACGAAAAACACTCACCACGAACGGTTTAAATGTAGGCAATAGCAAACAAATTTTTTAACCTAATTTAACCCTGAGATAACGACGATGAAAGCTATTATTTTTGACGTGGACGGCACGCTGGCCGATACCGAAGACGGTCACCGTAAATCCTTCAATAAAGCCTTTGCCGAATCTGGCTTGGACTGGAACTGGGATGTCGCGATGTACGACAAACTACTTAAAGTCACCGGCGGAAAAGAGCGCATCAAGTATTTCGTGAGTGACTTCCTCAAGGACTTTAAGAAGCCAGATAACTATGATGACTTCGTCAAAAATCTGCACGCCATCAAGACGGTGCATTACACCACCATGCTGCGCGAGGGTAATATCCCGTTGCGCCCCGGCATCAAGCAATTGATCACGGAGGCTTACGCTGCAGGTATCACGCTGGCCATCGCTACGACAACTACACCTCAGAATGTCTCCGCTTTGTTGGAAGTCGCGCTGGGCGCGGACTGGGAGCATTATTTCTCAGCCAACGGTTGTGGCGATATCATCCCCCACAAGAAGCCCGCACCTGACATCTACTTCTGGGTGATGGATAAATTGGGTGTGAAGGCTGAAGACTGCATCGCGCTGGAAGATTCTGAGAATGGTCTGAAATCAAGTCTGGCTGCAGGAATCAAGACCTATGTCACCATCAATCACTACACCCGTAATCAAACTTTCACTGGCGCGGCTGCGGTGTTTGATGATCTAAGCGACTTGCAGAACTTCTACAAAGTGAGCGGTATCAAGGTGTGATCGACCTCAGCTAGCAAGCTAAAATCGAAAGTATAAGAACGGCGCTCTAGGCGCCGTTCTTATTTGCGTTGACGGGTTATGGAGGACTTTAACAAGTTTGAATCATGTTACAGGCTGCTTTTTCGCACGATTTTGGAATTTTCCGATTTGCATTTATAATGCGCGCCCTCCGAGGGGTGCTGCAGCGGGTTTGATTTTTATTTAACCGCCAGGCTCGGACTGATCACTTTAGTAACTGCACCCATTCATTAACTTTAATTTTTGAATGGAGCTGTTATGAACGCTAAAGCAAACTTCACCGACTATATCGTCGCCGACATGTCCCTCGCTGCATGGGGACGCAAAGAACTGGCTATCGCCGAGATCGAGATGCCTGGCCTGATGGCTATCCGCAACGAGTTCGCAAAAACACAACCGCTTAAGGGTGCGCGTATCACTGGCTCTTTGCACATGACCATCCAAACTGGCGTGCTGATCGAGACACTGACTGCACTGGGCGCGGAAGTGCGTTGGGCCTCTTGCAATATCTACTCCACACAAGACCATGCTGCTGCAGCGATTGCTGAGACTGGCGTGCCTGTGTTCGCGGTCAAGGGCGAAACCTTAGACCAGTATTGGGAATACACACATCGCATCTTCGACTGGACGGATGGCGGTTACTCCAACATGATTTTGGATGATGGTGGTGATGCGACTTTGCTATTGCATCTGGGTGCACGTGCAGAGAAGGATGCATCTTTGTTGAACAACCCAGGCTCAGAAGAAGAAATCTGCCTGTTCAATTCCATCAAGGCTAAATTAGCCATAGACAAGACTTGGTACTCCGTACGCCTGGCTGCTGTGAAGGGCGTGACTGAAGAGACTACAACTGGCGTACACCGTCTGTACCAGATGCACGAGCGTGGCGAACTGAAGTTCCCAGGCATCAACGTGAACGATTCTGTGACTAAGTCTAAGTTCGACAATCTGTACGGTTGCCGCGAATCTTTGGTTGACGCAATCAAGCGCGCGACTGACGTGATGGTTGCCGGCAAGATTGCTGTCGTAGCAGGTTACGGTGACGTGGGCAAAGGTTCTGCACAAGCTTTGCGCGCACTGTCCGCACAAGTTTGGGTGACTGAGATTGATCCTATCTGTGCGTTGCAAGCTGCGATGGAAGGCTACCGCGTTGTGACTATGGATTACGCTTGCGAACATGGCGACATCTTCGTGACTGCAACGGGTAACTACCATGTGATCAACCACGAACACATGAAGAAGATGAAGAATCAAGCCATCGTCTGCAACATTGGTCACTTCGACAACGAAATCGACGTGGCTTCTTTGAAGCAATACACATGGGACAACATCAAGCCTCAAGTCGATCATGTCATTTTCCCTGATGGCAAGAAGATCCTGTTGCTGGCTGAAGGTCGTCTGGTGAACTTGGGTTGCGGTACTGGACATCCTTCATACGTGATGTCCTCTTCCTTCGCGAACCAAACAATCGCGCAGATCGAACTGTACACACGCACCAAGGATTACCCAGTAGGCGTTTACACATTGCCTAAGCATCTGGATGAGAAGGTTGCTCGTTTGCAACTGACGACGCTGAATGCACAATTGAGCAAACTGACAGATGAACAAGCTGCTTACATCAGCGTGTCCAAAGAAGGTCCTTACAAGCCTGACCACTACCGTTATTGATCTAACGGCTGTTAAGGCAGCGTAATAAACGACATGGTCTCCGCACGTAATGAGTTTTTATTATGTGTTGGAGGCCATGTCGCATTGGGCAACACTTGCTGTCTAGCCCGCTAAACGTACGAGGAAAGTGAAATGAAACTGTTAATCATTTGGATGCTGAACGCTATGGCTTTGATTGCTGTGGCGAGCTTCGTGCCCGGCATACACGTGGATGGTTTCGTCGCCGCCTTGATTGCAGCGTTTGCCTTGGGATTGGTGAACGCACTTATACGTCCTTTGTTGTTGGTGCTGACCTTGCCTGTGACTTTGATCACATTGGGCTTGTTCATTTTTGTCATCAACGGGATGTTGTTCTGGGTAGTTGGCTCAGTGTTACGCGGATTTATCGTGGATAACTTCTGGCATGGCGTATTAGGCGCTTTGCTCTACAGTATCTTTACTTGGGCGCTGTCCGCAGCGGCCCAACAGTTATTAGGAAAAAAATGAACAAGACCAAGATCAGTTTCGAGTTCTTCCCGCCGCAAACAGCGGAAGGCGCAGAGAAGTTGGTGGCGGCGCGTAAGCAGTTGGCGATCGCGTCACCGGAATATTTCTCAGTAACCTTCGGGGCGGGCGGTTCTACTCAGGAACGAACTTTGCAGACTGTCACACAGATCAAGGCGGAAGGCACATCTGTTGCGCCACACCTGTCCTGCGTTGGCTCTACACGCGAGAATGTCCTGTCATTGCTGAACACCTATCGTGAGCTAGGCGTGAATCGTATCGTTGCCTTGCGCGGCGACTTGCCTTCCGGCATGGGCAGCATCGGTGAGTTCCAATACGCCAATGAGTTGGTCGCTTTTATACGTGCGGAGACGGGTGATCACTTCCATATCGAAGTGGCAGCTTATCCAGAGTTCCATCCACAAGCGAAGTCTGCGCGTGACGACATGCTTAACTTTAAACGCAAGATGGATGCGGGTGCTGATGCAGCAATCACGCAGTATTTCTATAACGTGGACAGCTATTTCTATTTTGTCGAGCAAGCCCGCAAGCTGGGTATCACGGCAGCTATCGTGCCCGGCATCATGCCCATCGTGCGTTACTCGCAACTGGCGCGATTCTCCGAGATGTGTGGTGCGGAGATCCCGCGTTGGATGCGCAAGACACTGGAAGGCTATGGCGACGACAATGAGTCTGTGCAGGCCTTCGGCTTGGATGCAGTCACATCCCTTTGTGAAAAATTGATTGCTGGTGGTGTGCCGGGTCTGCATTTCTACACCTTGAACCAGTCAGCACCGAGCTTGGCGATCTGGAATCGATTGGGATTGAATAAATGAGTACATTGCGCGCACCTGAATTACTGTTACCCGCAGGCACACTGGACAAAATGCGTGCTGCATACGCTTTCGGCGCGGATGCGGTGTATGCCGGACAGCCGCGTTATTCCTTGCGAGCGCGCAACAACGAATTCACGCTCGATGCTTTGCAGACAGGCATCAACGAAGCCCATGCCTTAGGCAAGAAACTGTTCGTCGCCAGTAACCTGATGCCACATAACGCCAAGGTGAAGACCTATATGGCGGATATGGAGCCAGTCATCGCGATGAAACCTGATGCCCTCATCATGGCCGATCCCGGCCTGATTGCGATGGTGCGCGAACGTTGGCCAGAAGTGGCTGTACATCTCTCCGTGCAAGCCAATACCGTCAACTACGCCGCAGTAAAATTCTGGAAGTCTATGGGACTGACACGCGTGATTCTGTCTCGCGAATTGTCTCTGGATGAGATCGAAGAGATACGCCAACAATGTCCAGACATGGAGCTGGAAGTATTCGTGCATGGCGCTTTGTGCATCGCATATTCAGGTCGCTGTCTGTTGTCGGGTTACTTCAATCATCGCGACCCCAATCAAGGCACATGTACCAACTCTTGCCGCTGGGATTACAAAGTCAAAGACGCCGAAGAAGATGCAACTGGAGACATACAGAAAATCGATTTTGATTTCAACAAAGCGATGGGGCAGTCGGGCTTGTCGGATTGCGGTTCGCAACAACGCCATCCTGCTGCCAATAAGGTGTATCTGATTTCGCGCCCTGATCATCCGAACGAATTGATGCCTGTGATGGAAGACGAGCACGGCACTTACATCATGAACTCTAAAGACCTGCGTGCCGTCGAGCACGTCGAACGTCTGGCGAAGATAGGCGTGGATTCGCTCAAGGTCGAAGGTCGTACCAAGTCCATCTATTACGTCGCACGCACTGCGCAGGTCTATCGTCAGGCTATCGACGATGCTGCCGCAGGTCGTCCGTTCAACACCTCGCTCCTAGGTGCGCTGGATGCTTTGGCGAATCGAGGTTACACCGACGGTTTCTACGAACGCCATCACACGCATGAGCAACAAAATTATATGCGCGGTCATTCCGAAAGCACGCGTCAGCAATACGTGGGCGACATCGTGAAATGCGTGGACGGCTATGCCGAAATCGAAGTTAAAAATCGTTTCAGCGTAGGCGACAAGTTGGAGGTCATCCATCCTTCCGGCAACCACATCATTGACCTTGCTGCGATGCGTAGCCTCAAAGGTGAAACAATGACCGTCGCACCGGGTAGCGGCCATCATGTGCAGATACCGATGCAGGGTGATATGTCCAAGGGCATGGTGGCACGGTTCCTCTAAAATGATTTTCTCCGCACTCTCACAAGTTGATCGCTATGTTTGCCTACATCCCTTGTTCCATAAGGCATTCGAGTACATGCGCAGCACTGATCTACATGCCTTAAAAGCGGGTGTGCATGACATCGTCGGCAGGGACTTATTCGTTATCGTAGAAGAGGCGATGGGGCGGACGCGTGCCGAAGCTAAGCTGGAATGTCATCGTCGTTACATCGATATCCAGTTGGTGTTGCAGGGTGAGGACGAGATGGGTTGGATGCCGCTGGCAGATTGCCATCAGCCTATAGAAGAGTACAACGAGGCGCGAGATATTCGATTCTTTGATGATGTACCTGCATCATGGGTGGCCGTGCCGCCCAATCACTTTTGTATTTTCTTTCCTGATGATGCGCACGCGCCGCTGGTGGGCAGCGGCGCGATACGTAAAGTCATATTTAAGATTGCGGTCTAGCCGCCAGCCATTACTAGCGTTTGGCTTTCACTTTTTTCTTAGGCGTCAGCGCAGTGATCTTGTCATTTAATTGAGTGATCAAAGCATCCTTCTCAGCCAACTGCGCAGTCTGCGCCGCTAACATTTGATCTTGGTCGGCGACTTGAGCTAAAGCCTTCTGGGTCGCATCCTTGGCGGCTTGCAGTCTTACTTCCATGCTCTTAGTAGCTGCGAGGCCATCTTCATTCTTGGCTTTGACCGCTGCATCGGCTGCCGCGCGTTTGATCTCGATAGCCTGTTTGTCGAAGCTCAGATCACGTAGGTCCTTTTGACCTAAAGCTGTTGCGATACTCGCCAAGCGGTCTTCTTCTTGCAGTACGACCTTTTCCATCGCACCTTTTTCCACGCCGGCCGAACTGTTGCTTTGCGTATTGAGACTGGCCGCTCCTGCTGCACCGCCTATGCTCATTCCCATCGCTGGAGACGCGCTGCTGCTGCCACCTTTGAGTTGTGTTTGCAGTTCAATGACGCGGTCATTCAGTTGCTGAGCATGACGCGCAGCAAACAGGGCTTGCTTGCTCAGGCGGACGACCAGCTCTTGGTCATGCGGTGCAGCAGCTATCTGGGTGTGTGCATCTTGGTAGATACGTACGGCCTCGCTGTATGTTGCGGGTACTTGTTTATCGGCTAACTTGTTCTTGCTGGCAGCATTGATGGCCTCGCTCTCATGCAAAGCGCCTTCTTGTACTGCTCTCACCTCCAGTTTTTGCAGTGCGTCGACCAGTATCTCTTTAGGCTTGTCGAGATTCTCTGGCAGTTCGCGCTCGACCTTTACGATCAGGCTGGTGAAGTCCTTCATGACTTTTTCGTAGTCTTTAGGCAAGGTCTTGGCGGCGTTCAAGTGATCTAACTGAGCCTTGAGTTCGAGCTCCTTGGTAAAGCGATATTGCACGATGGACATCACGGAGCGACCTTTTTCCAGAATGGCATCACCTTTGGCGGCAAGTTGTGCCAATTGCTCCTTGGGTTTGCTGCTCAAGCCGTTTTGGCTTTCGGCCAAGACTTTGGAGGCTTCGGAGTAGTAGTTCGGCGCGAGGAAGTCCATGTTTGCAGTCTTCGCGTCGTTGACGTTCTTTTCGAATGCTGTCACGACGTCCAGCGCGGAGAGCTCACTGTATTTGGCGATGTTCGCTTCGGTGGGCTTGATAGCCGTGCTGACGGGGGTAGCACACGCACCCAGCAGCACTGTTAGCATCAAGGCGGAAAGACGAAATTTATTTGAACGCATGACTAGACTCCAAGAATAATTACGTTAATGAACGTGGCGTGATAGGACTCTCGATGTGGTACTTAGTTCCTTTAGCACGGATCTTCCTGGTCGAACACCACATCACCTTCGTCTACCGCGTCGCCCATTTTGATGTTCTTGAAATCAAACAGGTCACTATCCATCAGGTGCGAGGAGGAGACATTCTGCATGGACGTGAAGATGGTCGAGGTGCGGCCAGGATATTGCTGCTCCCATTGGTTGAGCATCTCTTTGATGTTCTGGCGTTGCAGATTTTCTTGCGAACCGCACAGATTGCACGGGATGATAGGGAACTCCATAGCGCGCGCGAAGCGGGCGATGTCGCTCTCGGCACAATAGGCGAGTGGTCGAATCACCATATGGTCGCCTTTGTCGGTGACAAGTTTGGGTGGCATACCTTTTAGCTTGCCAGCGAAGAATAGGTTAAGGAACAGCGTCTCTATCATGTCGTCGCGATGATGGCCGAGGGCGATTTTGTTAGCGCCCAGTTCGCCCGCCACACGGTAGATGATGCCGCGACGTAAGCGCGAGCACAGCGAGCAAGTGGTCTTGCCTTCAGGAATCTTTTCTTTGACGATGGAGTACGTATCTTGTGTCTCGATGTGATATTCCACGCCGAGATTCTTCAAATAAGTCGGTAGGATATCGGCTGGAAAACCAGGTTGCTTTTGATCCAGATTCATCGCCACGATACGGAAATCAATCGGTGCGCGTTTGCGTAGCGCGAGCAGAATATCCAGTAGCGTGTACGAGTCTTTACCGCCACTCAGACACACCATCACGCTGTCGCCTTCTTCTATCATATTGAAGTCGCCGATGGCTTTGCCGACTTGATGCTCCAAGCGGCTGCGCAGACGGTTGAAGTTGTTGGAGTGTGCTTCGAAATGGATGGGTTGTACGTTCGCGTTCATGTGATCTCTTTGTTCATGTTAAATCTATTAAGGGTGTTTCTAAAAATCCAAACTGCGATGCGATGCGGTGTTGGATTTTTTAATTATTGATGCTCTTGCCGCCATCAACTGCGATGATCTGGCCGGTGATATAGGGTGCATCCTGCAACAGGAATGCAACAGTCTTTGCAATGTCGTCGGGCTCACCCACACGTTTGAGCAGGGTCTGCGCCACGATGGCCGCACGCTTCTGGTCATCGTTCCAGTCGCGATGTTCAGGCCACAGGATAGGACCAGGAGCGACGCCGTTGACCCTTACATCTGGGGCGAGCTCTTGTGCCAGCCCCAAAGTCAGTGATCGCAAGCCGCCCTTGGCTACGCTGTAGACCAAATGACCTTGCATAGGTCGTTCAGCATGAATGTCGACGATATTCACGATGCTGCCCTTGGTGCGACGTAACTCAGTCGCTGCTGCTTGCGCCAAGAACAGCGGCGCTTTCAGATTCGTTCCTAGTAGATCGTGCCAATCTTGTTCGCTGACTTCGGCGAGCGGTGTGGGGTAGAAACTCGATGCATTGTTGACCAAACCATCTAGCCTGCCGAAGTGCGAGATGGTCTCTGCGACCAAGCGCGGTAAGGCATGCAGGTCTAATAAGTCGGCGGAGAAACTCGCCACACTGTTAGCGCGTAAGGCATTGAGTTCATCCTGCAATGCTTGTGCTTCATGGGTGGAGGTATGGTAGTGCAGTGCGATGTTCGCACCAGCGGTGTGCAGGCGACGACAGATCGCCGCGCCCACACGTTTCGCACCCCCACTTACTAATACCACTTTGCCTTGCATCGCCTGCTCCACTAAACTTGCACAACTTTGCAATTATACCCGACCATGTCAGCTAACCTACCTATCCCCAGCCAACCTGCTTTAGAGCACAGCGCACGATTGACCCAACTGATACAAGACGAGATCGCCACCAGTGGTGGTTGGATATCTTTTGCTCGTTATATGGAATTGGCTTTGTATGCGCCGGGCTTGGGTTATTACACGGCGGGATCACACAAATTCGGCGAGGCGGGCGACTTCATTACCGCCCCCGAGCTATCAAGTTTGTTCGGACACACGTTGGCTACCCAAGTACAGCAGATCATGGCGCAGAGTACGCCACACATCCTCGAATTGGGTGCGGGCAGCGGCAAACTGGCGGTCGATATGCTGAGTGAATTGGAGCGCCTAGGATGCTTACCTGATAGCTACTCGATCTTGGAAGTGAGCGCTGATTTGCGCGAACGCCAGCAAGCCTTGGTGCAGCAACATTTGCCACATCTGGCCGATAGGGTGCACTGGTTAGATGCTTTGCCGGAAAGTTTTTCAGGTGCGATGGTCGCGAATGAAGTACTGGATGCATTGCCGGTTCATCAGGTGTACTGGCATGACAGTGCGGTTCGTGAGCGCGGTGTAGTGGTGGCAGATGGTCGATTTGCTTGGCAGGAGCGCGATATTAGTGATGCTGCATTGCGTGAGGTTGCGCAGAATCTGGTTGTGCCAGACGATTACATCAGCGAGATATGCATGGCGGAGCGGGGATTGATACAGAGTCTGGCGAGCCGTTTGCAGCAAGGTGCATTGTTGTTCATTGACTATGGTTTTGGTGTGCGCGAGTTCTACCATCCGCAGCGCAACAAAGGCACGTTGATGTGCCATTACCGTCACCACGCACACGACGATCCCTTCTACCTACCTGGCTTGCAGGACATCACCGCGCATGTGAATTTCACCAGCATCGCCGAATGCGGCATAGACGCGGGATTAGAATTAATGGGCTATACCAACCAAGCGTTCTTTTTAATCAACGGCGGAATCACCGAGTTACTGGCGCTATACCCACCTGAAGACCTACGTGTCTATCTGCCTCTGTCTGGGCAATTACAGAAACTCACCAGTCCAGCTGAGATGGGCGATTTGTTCAAGGTCATTGCGCTAGGTAAGGGCATGACGACACCCCTGAGTGGTTTTGCGCGTGGTGAGTTGACCCGCGCACTTTAGACCAGTTGATTATTTTGTAGCCGATTGCTTGGCTTCCAGTTGTGCGCGCAAGAAATCGGAAATCTCTTTAATGACGAGCTGACCATCGTGATTGGTGTCAATGGCTTCAAAGTTGTCATGCAGTTTGGGAATGGCTTTGCTTTCCGCTAAGGATAGTTGGCCATTCTTGTTTTTGTCGGCATTGTCTAATTGCTTGGTGAACTCTTCACGGCTCTTGAGCATGATGGCAGTGAATGATTTGATCTCTTGCTTGGTCAACTCGCCGTTGCGGTCCGCGTCTATCATCTCGAAAGATTCAGCCATCGCGGGTGCTTTCAGTTCGGCTTCAGCCTTGGAGATGGTGCCATTTTGATCGGCATCTACGTTGTTGAAAAGTTGCTCGAACTGCACATCTACTTTATCCGTTTTGTGCTTGTTTGCGGCCAAGGCCACTGGACTGATACTGGCTGCTAATAAAAGGCAGATGATGCGTTTCATGGTGTTTCCTTTCGGTGTTCGATTACGGTTTGTTGTATTGCGTCTAGGCGCGCCTGAAAGACGGCGGCGGGTATTGTAGCCGGAGAAGTACATGCTTGCGCAATCTGACCTGCATCCACCGCTCTAGCCAGTGTGAGCAGTCTGAGCAGATAGGCGGCCTGCGGATAGTCATCTTGTTCATGCCCAGTGCGGCCGCGCGCATCAGAGCTGCACGCAAGCAGGATCTGCTCGAAGCGCTCCGGCTTGCGCCAAACATCAACCGATTGGAATAGCTTGATAATGGTGTCGGCACGCAGTTGTGACGCGCGGTGGATGTCACCGTGAAAACGTGTAGTGAGTTGCGCCAAATCGCGGCATTCGGTCGGCACGCGCAAACGTTCGCATACTCCCTTGAGCAATTCGACTCCGCGCATCTCGTGGCCAATATGACGCGGCAAGATGTCAGCTGGCGTGTTGCCCTTACCCAAATCGTGGGTGAGCGCGGCGAAGCGCACCGCGAGTGGGTAGCCATGCTTGGCGGCGTTATCCAATACCATCATGGTGTGTATGCCGCAGTCGATCTCGGGATGGTATAGCGGCGGTTGCGGTATACCGAACAGCGCATCGACTTCGGGCAATATTTTCTTCAACGCACCACACTCCCTGAGTGTGGTGATGAACCGCGAGGGGTGTTTTTCCATCAGGCCACGTGCCAACTCTTGCCATACACGCTCTGCTACTAATGCATCTACTTCGCCGTTATCAACCATGTCGCGCATCAAGCGCTGTGTCTCTGGGGCAATGCTGAAGCCGAAGCGCGCGGCGAAACGTGCGCCGCGCAGAATACGCACAGGATCCTCGCTGAATGCAGCACTGACATGACGCAATACGCCTGCGCGCAAGTCTACTTGTCCATGATGCGGGTCTATGAGGGTGCCGTCTGCGGCACGCGCGATGGCATTGACGGTAAAATCGCGGCGTGACAAATCCTGTTCCAAAGTCACATCAGGTGCAGCATGCACGATGAAACCCTGATAGCCGGGGGCAGTCTTGCGCTCGGTACGAGCCAAGGCATATTCTTCGTGTGTTTGGGGATGCAGGAACACGGGAAAATCTTTGCCTACCGGTAGGAAGCCTTTTGCCACCATTGCCTCAGGTGTGCTGCCGACTACGACCCAATCGTGATCATTCACCTCTAAGCCGAGGAGTGCGTCTCGCACTGCTCCACCTACACAATAGATGTTTGCTTCACTTTTCATCGGGAATGGCCCGTTGGTTAGCAACGTTCTTGGCAGCGATGATGCCTAAGCGATTTTTGAGGGTGCTTAGAGGGCTGTCGCCAAATTGTTTGGCGTAATACACGGTATTACTCATCACTTTTTTGACGTAATCACGTGTTTCGTCAAACGGAATGCTCTCTGCATAAATCGCACCTTCCATGTCTTGTTCGCCGCGCCATTTGCGTGCCCTGCCAGGACCAGCATTGTAGGCAGCAGATGCGAGCACCGGACTCTCATCTGCGGTAGATAGGACATTTTTCATGTAATAGGTACCGAGCTTAAGGTTGGTATCGAGCTGGTGTATCAGATTGTCCCTATAGCTTTTGAGGCCAAGTTTTTTGGCTACCCAACGCGCAGTGCTGGGCATAATTTGCATCAGTCCTGCCGCACCAACATTAGAACGGGCGCTGGTGGCAAAGCGACTCTCTTGGCGCATCAATCCATATACCCAAGCCTCGTCCAAGCCGTTGTCTTGGATATGTGATTGTAGTGCATCACGGTAGGGGGCGAGGTAGCGCAGGCTGAAATCATGCGTGTTGACGGTAAGGTCGGCAGCACCGATGGCCCTGTCATACATTTCATTCCGCCTAGCGATTTCGGCGGCTGTCAGCAACTCCTTGTCATTGAGATTGCGTACTACCCAGCGCCATTCCCGCAAGGCATCGGTACGCAAGTCCATGCGATACAGAGCCAGAGTGCGTTGCACGCCGGGGAGTGCGCTCATCGCATCGATTTCCTGCTTAGTGGGTGTGTAAGCTGAGGGCTGTAGTGCGCTGGCATGTGGGGTATCGGCCAGCTCATCACTGGCAAGCTGACCGTAGAAATTGAACTCTGTGCTGAGGGGCGCGAATATTTTGATCGCTTCGACATTGAGATTCCGAGCTTGCAATGCTCTGGCCTTCCAATAGCGCCAAGCTGAGTTGCGTTGCTGCACCTCGCTCATCTTGTCTATGCTGTGCAGTACCTCGTTCCAGTTCTTCTCACGCAAGGCCGCGCGCACTCGCCAAGCTAATTGCTGCTCGTTGAGTGGCTGGGTAGCAGCGGATTTATATAACTGCAAGGCACGTGGGTCTTGTGCTCGAGCAGCCTCATAGCCCAACCAGCCGTATAGATAGTGTTTTTCGGCGTCAGTAAAGTAGGCGGCGATATTGTTCCAGCGGGATAACGCCATATCTATAGACTGTTTGGACAGACGCTGGATGGCGAACAAGGTGATGGCACGTTCACCTTCATCAGCCTTTTCCAAATTCACTTTGCCTAGATAACGGTCTGCATCAGCGCTCGCTCGACTCAGAGACTCGATACTGAAACGGTGGTTGCCAGTCAGTCGTTCAGCCAATTGTTTGGCCAGCGTCACATTGCCTGCTTCTAACGTCAATTTCAATCGAGCCCAAATATCCGCCTCACTGATTACGCCGGAGTCTATAGCAGTATTGAACACTGGGCCGCAACTGTCAGGTTGGCTTTTGCCTGTCATCCACAACGTGCGTACCTCATTGAGTGGGTTCTCGGTCTGGTTATGGTTTCGTGCTTGAAGTGCGTAACAAGTGAGTTCCGCATCTTCATTGAGTAGTCGCGGATATTCGCTGTTGAACAGATCCCATTGTTGTTTACTGCCCAGCACTTTGAGCCATTCACCGCGCAGTTTATCGATGACGGGATTGTCCTCGGGGCGAGATAGAAAACTTTTGACTGCTGCGGTTGAATCCTTCTCCAAGTCCAGACGCAGTTGGTAGTAGCTCACATAAACTTCTAGGGGGGACTTCTTTAGTCGGGGCGCAATGCGGTTGAGTTTTGCGGCATCACCCGCTAGGTAGGCAGTGTGGGCCGCAAGAAAATCGGCATCCACATCTGCCATAGCAGGTGTGCAGAAACAAAGCAGGCAATATAGATAGATGCGCATGTATGACTATAGGTACCTAAGGTAGAGATATACATTGGCAATCGCAATTGATACCAACATCAAGGGAAATGCAATCTTCAAAAAAGTGGCGAAGCGGATCGGGTTGCCAGACTTTTCAGCGATACCCGCGACCACTAGGTTGGCGGACGCACCTACCAGTGTGCCGTTACCACCCAGACAGGCACCGAGTGCCAGCGACCACCATAAAGGCATGATGGCTTGTTCGCCCCCCATCGCGGGAGCGAGTGATTTAATCAGCGGAATCATGGTTGCCACAAACGGGATGTTGTCCACGAAGGCTGAAGCGACAGCGGAGCCCCACAGAATCGCGATGGCAGTCGTATTCAAGTCGCCGTGTGTGGCATTGATAAGTCCATGTGCCATGGCGCCGATGAGACCAGCTTCTTCTATGCCATAGACCGCGATGAACAGACCAATGAAGAAGAACAGCGTGATCCATTCGATCTCAATCAGCGCGTGGTGAACACGATGAGATTGCGTCTCTGGATCTTGGCCGAAATTTTCGACCAGTAGCAGAATAGCTGCGCCGAACATCGCGATGGTGGCGGGCTCCAGATGTACCATGCCGTGCAACATGAAACCCAGAATGACCAGCGCGAATACAGCTGAGGCTTGCTTAAGCAAACGCCAATCGGTAATTGCTTCGAATTCGTTGAAACGCATCACGCGCGCACGATCTTCATGTGAGGCAACCAAGTCTTTGCGCCAGATCCACCAGATGGGCAATAGGCTGAAGATACCGATTACAGAAATGATGGGGGCGAGATTAAACAGGAAGTCGTTGAAACTGAGATTGGCTGCCGACCCTATCATGATGTTGGGCGGGTCGCCAATCAAAGTGGCGGTGCCGCCGACATTGGACATGATGATGATGGCGAACAAATAAGGATAAGGTTTAACTCTCAGTTCTTCAGCAATCAACAACATCACGGGCGTGATGAGTAACACCGTGGTGACGTTATCTAGCAAGGCGGAGAAGACCGCTGTCACCAAGGACATGGTGAGCATGATGCCCAACGGTTGGGCGCGTACCTTTTTGGTAATCCAGATTGCAACAAATTGGAATACACCACTTTTCTTGGTGATGGAGACGATCATCATCATCCCGATCAGTAGGCCCAGCGTATTGAAGTCTATGCCACGTATCGCAGCCTCTTGCGTCATGATGCCGCACAAGATCATCAATCCGCCGCCCAATAGCGCGACGATGGCACGGTTGATACGCTCGCTGATGATGACCGCATATGTTAAGACAAAAATGATGGTTGCCAACCACATCGGGTTGAAGCCGAAGATGGTATGTATCACTGTTGCGTGCTCTTGCATCACTTACGCCCCAAACAGACTTGAGCCATGAGATCCGCCCCCAACAACAGGCCTAACAATTTTCCTGTTTGTTCATCTACGACGGGGATGTCGTTCTCACCTCTATATAGATGAAGTACGACTTCCAATAATGGTGTTCTGGGATAGATTACGGGCGTTGTTTCGAGCACTTCGGCCAGTGTTTGCTTGGCGTGTTCGGCCATGCGCTCAACCAAGAACTCCATGCGGTTGGATAAGAAGCCCACATCAGACAAGCCACCTTCCAATAGTACTGCCCTAGGTAGTAGTAGCGACATTAGGCGGTTCATACTAAATACACCGAGATACTTGCCTGTATTGTCAGTCACCGGCAATAGGCTGAGATTGTTGTCTATCAGCATCTTGGCCGCTAGTGAGATGGTGTCGCTATCGGTCAGCTTGAAGTGATTTTGATATTTGAATTGGCTAACTGGCATGATGTTCGATCCGTGGTAAGTGTTTTGTTTGGTTACTTCAGTTGTCCGCGTTCCAGTGTGATACCGACCATCTTGCAATTGCGTATCGCTTGTAGCTTGGCGACGCTGATCTTCACCCATGGTGCATTGAAGTCTTTGAGTATGATCTGCGCGATATGTTCGGCCAGTGTTTCTAATAAAGAGAAGTGCCCTTCGCTCAGTACGGTCTGGATATGCTCGGCCACTTTGGCGTAGTCCAGCGCATCGTCTATATCGTCGCTGATGCAGGCGCGACTATTTGGCAGGGCGATATCCAAGTCTATCTGCAAGGCTTGAGGGACCAGTTTTTCGCGCTCGTAGATGCCTATGAGCGTGGTGACTTTCAATTCGCGTATGAAGATGAGGTCCATATAAGGGGGTGGCCTATGTATTTTGTACGGGATGTACGGATATACGCTATACAGTAGAATCCGCAACTTCCGTATTTTAGGGTATTCCCGATGTTGACCATAGCTTTTGTCGTTGCAGCTTATCTTTTAGGCTCTATCTCCTTTGCCGTAGTGACTAGCCGTGCTTTCGGTATCGCTGATCCTCGCACATATGGTTCAGGCAATCCAGGTGCGACCAATGTATTGCGTAGTGGTAAGAAAGCAGCGGCAGCGCTCACGCTTTTGGGCGATGCGGCTAAAGGTTGGTTGGCGGTATTCTTGGCAATCGAGTTCGCACCTCACGATGCGATAGGCTTGCTGACGGTAGCTTTAGTCGCATTGGCCGTGTTTTTAGGCCATGTTTTTCCGATCTTTCTTAAATTCAAAGGTGGTAAGGGGGTGGCGACTGCGCTGGGGGTGTTGCTGGCTTTGAATGTTTGGATGGGGTTGGCGGTTTTTGCTACCTGGTTCTTTACGGCTGTTGTGTTCCGCTATTCATCCTTGTCAGCCTTGGTTGCGGCAATTGCAGCACCTATATATGCGATGCTGTTTCATTTGCGCCCAGAGTTGGTACTCGCTACCGCCATTATGTCCATGCTGCTGCTTTGGCGTCACAAGAGCAACATCCAAAATCTGCTGACAGGTAAGGAATCCAAAATAGGTAGTAAGTCCAAGGCTACTTAAGCAGTAATCTCGGCAAGGTTCCAACGTGCCTTTACGCCGAAGCGGTAATCTTTGACGCCTTGCTGTTTGGCTAGGCGCAAGGCTCCCGCGAAGGCAATCATGGCGCCATTGTCGGTACAAAATTCCAAGTCTGGGTAAAACACCTTGCCGCCACGTTTCTCTATGTCGCCGGTTAAGCGTTCTCGCAATAGTCTGTTAGCCCCCACTCCTCCTGCAACGACCAGCTGGCTTAGCCCGGTGTGTACCAATGCTGCTCTGGCTTTATGCGCCAGCACATCCACGATGGCCTCTTGGGCAGCATAAGCGATGTCAGCACGGGTCTGGGCGGAGTTGTCGCTCTGCTTGACTGCGGTGAGTACTGCGGTCTTTAAGCCGCTGAAGCTGAAATCAAAATCACCGCTACGCAACATAGGACGCGGCAACTTATATATGTCTGGTCTGCCTTGTGCAGCTAGCGCCGCCAATGCTGGGCCGCCGGGATAGCCTAGACCCAAGAGTTTGGCACTCTTGTCAAAGGCCTCGCCGGCCGCGTCATCCAGAGTTTCACCCAATAATTGATACTCACCTACGCCATCCACGCGCATCAGCTGGGTATGCCCGCCGGAGACGAGTAGTGCGACAAAGGGAAAGTCAGGGGCTGGATCGGAAAGTAATGGAGAAAGTAGATGCCCTTCTAGGTGATGTATACCTATAGTAGGAATATCTAAGGCATAGGCTAGGGAATTAGCGACACTTGCGCCTACTAAGAGTGCGCCGCCTAGGCCGGGACCTTGGGTGTAGGCAATGGCATCGACCTGAGCCAAAGAAATATCTGCTTCCTGCAGGACTTGGCGCACCAAAGGGATGACGCGCTGGACGTGATCACGCGATGCGAGCTCGGGAACGACACCGCCATATTCACTATGCATGGCAATCTGCGTGTGCAGCGCGTGAGCGAGCAAACCGGTACCCATTTTATAGAGTGCGATACCGGTTTCGTCGCAGGATGATTCAATTCCTAGTGTAATCAATGACATTTGTGACCTTTCGTAGCAGCCCGCATTGTAGTGAAAATCTGCGGCTAAGGTCGACCCATAAAATAATTACAGCAAAATTACAGAAAGCTATTGACGTGAGGAATTGTGTCTGTAGAATGCGCACCTCTTCGCGGTACGGCGGGAGGGCGAGATGGATAAAACCATTGGTTATCAGATAGATAGCTGGCTTTTCTGAAGTGATGTGGGAAATAAA
>JBBQKX010000017.1:0-32351 GCA_038327315.1 Burkholderiales bacterium
TTTTGATAGGACTCGTGATCGTCATTGTCCATGCCGCCATCCTTGTGGCGCGTGCTCTGATAGCGTTGATACAACTCGAAATACTCTGGATTGTCCTCTAACTCGTGTAGTGATACTTCGATATTTGCATTTTTGGCCCAAGTCCGGCGCTGTGAGCGCGTCATGGTAAATTCGTTCGCCACGATGCGCAGCGGAACGCAAGCTTGGCAAGTGTCGCAGCGAGGCCGATAGGTATAGCTACCACTGCGACGAAAGCCGTGTTGTACCAATTCTGAATAGACCAGCGGGGTGATCAATTGATTGGGTGTGGCGACCTGTGAGCGCGCCTTTAGATTCGGCAGATAGCTGCACTCGTAGGGGGCGGTCAGGTAGAAATGCAGCGTCTGTGGCGGTATCTCGTTGAGCTGGCTCATTTGAATAGGTCGGTATCGAACTGCCATGATGTAATCGGCGCACAGTTTACCAATTCTTGCAGCTTCACTAGAAACTCATCGCGAGGAATCTCTCGTGCCCCCAGCGAGGCCAAGTGCGCTGTGTACATTTGGCAATCAATCATCTCAAAACCCCAGCGCGCCAGTTGACGCGACAGATATGCCAGCGCGATCTTGGAGCCATTGTCGATTACGCTGAACATGGATTCACCATAGAACATGCGACCGATTGCCATGCCATACAGGCCTCCGACTAAGTGGCTACCTTGCCAGACTTCTACAGAGTGCGCGTAACCGGCGTGGTGCAGGGCGCTATACCCTTCTATCATGTCCTCATGTATCCATGTCCCGGCTTGGGTATTGCGTGGCGCAGCACAGGCGCGCATTACCTCGGCAAAAGCGGTGTCGAGACGTACCTCGAAGCGAGTATTGCGTAGCACCTTGGACAGTGATTTGGAGAGCTTAAATTCCTTGGGCATGAGCACCATGCGCGGGTCGGGGCTCCACCATAAGATTGGTTCACCCACATTGAACCAAGGAAAGATACCCAATTGATAGGCCATCAATATCCGTTGCGGTGAAAGGTCGGCACCTGCCGCAAGCAGGCCGTTGGGTACACGCAAGGCGCAATCCAGACTTGGAAAGGGGCTAAGGTGATTCAAGTAGGGCAACAATATATAGGCCTTTGCTTAGGTTGTCGGTATATGACGTTTTGTGGTTATATGTAGCCATTAAGCTGGATTGCAGCAAGTATGCGGGTTAAGAGGCAGGCAATGTTAGCAAAACTATTTGGTAAAAAAACAGATCACCCCTTGGCTGATATGAAGTCGGCACAAGCCATTCTGAATGATCTTCCTAAAAACGATCCACTCAAATGTCTAATGGAACTGTCTGACTGGGTGGAGTCTGTTGCCGAAGTCAATGAATTCAAGTTGGATCATCAATTTGCTCTAATACGGATGCTTGATGAAGCAGGCTACACACATGCACGCAAACTATCGAATGAATATTTCGCTGCGCATGAATTGTCTATGTTCCAAGAGAATCGTTTGTGGTTGGTGTTGGGGAGTTGGTATCGCAATTTGTACAACGCCTACCTGAAGGTATTCAAACACTATTGCGATGGTGATAAAGGGAGTGCCAGTATCAATGCATCGGTGGCGCTACTGGTATCACGTACCGTGCGCTGCATGATGTCCAGTTTGAAGTTCGCGTGTGTACATTACGGCCCTATTGATGGTCAGATATGGATGCAGCTTGGGCAGTTATACAAGCATGCCGAAAGTCACCGCTACCAAGATACGCCAGTACAACTTTATCCGGCGATGACCAAGACAAGTTCCGTGCAGTTGGAGGCCGGTCATCTCTTGGCTTGGTACGGTTGCGGTGTGTCTTCGTTGAGTCCACTTGCAATGCATCTTACTGAGCGGATTATTGAACAATATAATTCTGAGGTGAGTATTCAGGCAAATCCTAGCGAGTGCAGTTTGTTCGGTTTTGATTTGAATGCACCTAGTTTGCCGCGACGGGTGAATGTCGATTCCACAGTACATCCTCATATGCGTTTCATTTGTATGCCCGAGATGAAAGTTAAGCTCGAGAATCTCATCCAAGTTCTAAATAAGAACATCGTGCCTGACGATTTAATCTTAGGTGGCGAATATGAGGCTGAACTGGTGAAAGAGGCTGCCGAATACCTGCTCAAATTCATGACGGTGTTACCTAAACGAAAAGCTTTGCGTAAACAGATTAACATCAAGACCAAGGTCGTCCGAGGTTTTCCACGTATGGTCACCTACGCTGGGCTGGGCACGAATTTTGAAGAAGACCAAGTTACCGAGTGGAATTTGGATAACATCAGTACGGCGGGCTTTTACACGGTGCTGGCTCAGAGTGCGTCTGAGCAGGTACGTATCGGGGAGTTGGTGGGGATCAAACCCGAAGCTTTGTCTTACTGGGGGCTGGCAATCATCAGACGTTTGATGCGAGATACAGACAATCATTTGCACGTCGGAGCCGAGATCTTCAGCAATCAAACAACTTCGGTGGCTTTGAGTCAAAGTGGTGGTGGCAGTATGGGCTTTGAAGATGGCCAAGTCGCCCTCTGGCTACATCATAAGGTCGGTGAGGAAGTCGAAGGCAAGGTATTCCTCTTGGTCAGTAAATATGTACCCAATTGCAGTTTGCAGACCGAGCTACAGAACAAAAAATATCTGTTGATTCCTATTGCGCTTAAACAACGGCATCTGGACTGCGATCTGGTCGAGTTCCGTGTCATTGAGCGTGATGAGAGTGAAGACTAGTTCTTGGTCGTAAAGCCACTGTTCGTGTCTAACTAGCGATTCGCTTAGTAATCCATTCCTGTATATCCACCAACTCATCCGCGCACACGCTATGTTGCATCGCGTAGTCGTGCCATTCCACTGCAAACCCCAGATCCTGCAATTTATCGTGCGAAGTGACGCCCAGTGTGTAGGGGACAACACTGTCGTCTACGCCATGCGCCATGAAAATAGGCGTGGTATTGGAAGTTAGTTCGCTCTGCGCCAGCGTAGATAAGGGCAGATAAGTAGAGAGTGCCAACACGCCAGCCAACGGAACACGCAAGCGCAAAGCTGTGTGCAGCGCGATTGCGCCGCCTTGCGAGAATCCTGCGAGGAAAATTCGATTTTCGGGAATGCCGCGTGCTATCTCTTGCGCAATAAGTGCCTCTACTGCGCTGTGCGACTGGCGTATACCGAGCTCGTCCTGTTTGCTATCTATCGTCGTCCCAGCAATGTCATACCAAGCACGCATCACATAACCACCGTTGATGGTCACAGGCATGTGCGGGGCGTGCGGGAAGATGAAACGCACAGCGACAGGCAGGGTAAGCTCTTCTACGATGGGCACGAAGTCGTGACCGTCAGCGCCCAGCCCGTGCAACCAGATGATGCTGTAGCTCGGGTCAGTGCCCGAGTCCAGAACGATATGCGGTAACACCATGTCTAGAGCTGTTCAGGCAGGAGGTCACGCAGCACTTGGAATATCTCGCGATAGTTCTTGGGTGGCTTTTGCAACTCGCGTTCTTTGAGGGCGTTGCGTATCAGGCTGCGTAGACGTTGCGCATCGGCTTGCGGATAAGCAGCCAAGAACTCGGTCAAAGCGCTGTCGTTCTCCAGCAAGCGGTCACGCCAGCGCTCGAGTTGGTGCATATACGCAGTATGGTTTTGCGACTTGCCTTTCCAAGCATCAAGTTTTGCGATGATGGGTGCTGGGTCCACATTGCGCATCAACTTACCTATGTACTGGATTTGACGACGTTGAGCACCAAATGAGTTGATGTTCTTCATCTCGCGTATCGCATCACGCAAGGTATCGGGGATATCCAGTTGGTTGACTTGGTCCTTGCTTAGCTCGGTCAACTCTTTACCCAAGTCACGCAGCTCGTGCATCTGTTTCTTGATCTTGGTCTTGCTTGGGCCGGTATCGATCTCTTCATCATCTTCATCGACTTCAGGAGCAGGCTGATTGCGCAGGCCGCGCCCGCGAGTGCTAGGAGCCGCCTTGGGCGCGGTAGATGGTCGTGGCGCACCTTCGGTATAAGTGATTACCAAGGGAGAGTCATCTTCATCCTCGTCATCATCGTATGCGGCATCAGCTTCGTCGTAGGCGTCCTCGTCTAGCAGTTCTTCTGCTTCAGGATCGTGTTCGTGGGATTGGTCTTTGTTGGGGATTTGCGGATTCATTTTTGAAGTGTGTGGCTGAATGATGCTGCTATGATAACGCCTTTCACAAATTTGCCGTTTACTAGATGAATGATATAGCTACTACCGCCACACGCTTTTCTCATACGGATCAACAGTTACGCGAGATCGCACAGGGAATGTTGGACTACGCGAAAAAACGCGGAGCGACTGCTTCTGCGGTGGATGTGTCTGTGGGCTTCGGTCAGGCGGTCACTGTGCGTCAGGGTGAGGTCGAGACTATAGAGTACAACCGCGACAAAGGTCTGGGCATCACAGTCTATATAGGCCAAAAGCGCGGGAATGCCAGTACTTCGGATTTTTCGGCGCAGGCTGTCCACGATACCGTGGACGCTGCGCTGTCTATCGCTCGCTATACCGCCAAGGATGATTGTTCCGGACTGCCAGACGAAGCCTTGCTGGCACGAGAAAGCACGGATATGGATCTTTACCATCCGTGGGAATTACCCGTGGAAGATGCGATCACGCTGGCGCAACGTTGTGAACGCGCTGCACTGGACGCCGATAAGCGCGTGACTAATTCCGAGGGCGCGACGGTGAATCTTCACGAGGCCTTGTTCATATCCGCTAACAGCTTGGGTTTCATGGGTGGTTTTCCAACTTCGCGTCACAGCCTGAGTTGTGCCGTTATCGCTGGGCAGGATGACGGTATGGAGCGCGACTATTGGTATACGGTGGCGCGTGATGCTCGCGATCTATTGAATGCGGAGCAGGTGGGACGCGTCGCGGCGGAACGCAGTGTACGCAGATTGAATGCGCGCCAGATCGCAACCATGCAAGTGCCGGTATTGTTCGAGGCGCCGATTGCCTCAGGACTATTGGGACATTTCGTCGGCGCGGTCAGCGGCGGCAGTTTGTATCGCAAGTCTTCCTTCCTGCTGGACAAGAAGGGCGAGCAGATCTTCGCACCACACATCAATATCCGCGATGTGCCGGATATCCGTAAAGGCTTGGCTTCCAGTCCTTTCGATGACGAAGGTGTGCGGACGCGGACGCGCAGCATCGTGGAAAACGGTGTGTTGCAGGATTATTTCCTAGGCAGCTATTCGGCACGCAAGTTGGGACTGCAAACAACCGGTAATGCGGGCGGTAGTCATAACTTGATTTTGCAATCTGGCGAATTGGATTTTGCAGGCTTGCTTAAAACCATGTCGCGCGGCCTGCTTGTCACCGAATTGCTGGGGAGTGGCGTTAATGGCGTCACCGGCGATTATTCACGTGGCGCGGCCGGATTCTGGGTTGAAAACGGTGAAATACAATACCCCGTCGAGGAAATCACCATCGCCGGGAATCTGAAAGACATGTACCGCAACATTGTCGCGGTCGGTAACGATGTGCTGGTGCAAGGTTCGCGCCAATGCGGTTCTATCTTGGTAGAGGGGATGACCATCGCAGGCAGGTAAGTATTAGTAGCAAGTTGTAAATACGTAGCATGTAGCCAATAAAAATAACCACATAGGAGTTTAAGCATGAAAGTAACAAACACAGCAATATTGCTGGCTGCACTGTTAGCCAGTTCGCTGAGCTACGCAGCTTCACCACAGACGCAACCCGAATATCTTTACACCGTTAAGCCAGGTGACAATCTCAGCACGCTGTCTTCACAGCTGCTAGATTCGCAAAAGCGTTGGTCGGAAGTTGCCGCCTATAACAAACTTAAAAATCCGCAAATTATTTCGCCTGGTCAGGTGTTGCACTTGCAATTACCTTGGCTGAAGGCTGTGCCTGCCGAAGCGGTCATTGAATCTATACAGGGCGAGGTAAAACTCAATGGCCAGCCTGCCAAGGTGGGCGACAAAGTTGCAACAGGTGCGAATTTGGAATCCACAGCCGGTGCCAGTGTGCGCATGACCTTGCCAGACGGCTCCACGCTTAATATGTTGGAAAATACCCAATTGCAAGCAAAGGAATTGGGCAGGAAGCCAATGGGTGACTATTTTAGTGCGGTGTTTCGACTTGTTACGGGACGTATCGATGCGCTCAAGAAGAAATATCCCGATGGGCAATCCCCGTTACGTATACAGGCGATGCACGGCACTATTGGTGTGCGTGGTACGCACTTCCGTATGGGCCAAGAGGGAGAAAACACCTTGGCCGAAATCGAGCATGGTTTGGTCGGATTTGAGGGAGATAAAACCTCGCAGGTATTGGCATTGTCTGGCGGAGAAGGCTCAATTGCAGACGGTGTGCATGCGCCAGCCACTATAGAGTTGCTGCCGGCACCGCAGTTCCTCACTGTTCCAGAGCGTTATGAAAATATATTAGTGCGTATTGATTTGGCTGAGTTAGCTGGTGCGGTCGGTTTTAGGGGGGAAGTGGCGGAAGATGAGGCGTTCTCGAAATTGATAGCGCAAGCCAACGCAGACGGTCAGCAGTTACGTATTCCTGATTTACAAGATGGAACCTATTGGGTTCGAGTTAGGGGAGTTGATAGCCATGGTCTGCAAGGTAAAGAAGCCACACTGGGTTTCGTATTAAAAGCACATCCAATCGCGCCGATGTTAATTTTGCCAGCCAATAACGGTAAGGTTAGAGGAGTCGCGCCACAGTTTGCTTGGAATCAAGTCGGCGAGGCGAATCGATATCATTTCCAGTTGGCGCGGGATAGTCAGTTCAAAGATGTGGTTCAAGATGTAAATAATATTGCCACAGCTGAATTCACGCCTGATACGACACCCGCTTTGGGGAATTATTACTGGCGAGTGGCTAGTTTGCGTGGCGAGGCCGATCAAGGGCCGTGGGGAAATGCTCGAGTATTGCAAGTTCTATCTCCGGCAGCTCCGCCATCACCGCCAGCTTTCCCTCAAGGACGTATGGTGAGTGACTGGGATGGCGAACCGGGCCAGACTTTCGAGTATCAACTTTCAGTGAAAAAGGATTTTTCAACTATTGCACTGAATTTGAAGCTGGACTCGCCTAAGTTGAATATTGCGATGCCTGCGCCGAATCAGTATTACGTGCGTTTGCGTGCAATCGACGCAGATGGCTATGTGGGCCCGTGGACACCAGTACAGTCATTCCTTACGCCGGGCTATGACGTTAATGGTTGTAGCAACTGTCGCTGGGGTACGCCCTACTAGTTGAGTAAGCGTATCGAGTATTGCCTAAAATAACGCCGCAGCTTGCGGCGTTATTTTTTTGGCCCTACATGTTAGAATTCGCGCCTTTCACGCTTTCAATACTTTAGGAATCATCACCATGTTCTCCAGCAAAAACACCATCGCGCATACCGACCCAGAACTGTGGGCGGCCATCGAAAACGAAAACCGTCGTCAGGAAGATCACATTGAATTGATCGCTTCTGAGAACTACACCAGCCCAGCGGTGATGGAAGCTCAGGGTAGCAAGCTGACCAATAAGTATGCCGAAGGTTATCCAGGCAAGCGTTACTACGGCGGTTGCGAATATGTGGATGTGGCTGAACAACTGGCTATCGACCGATTGAAGGCATTGTTTGGCGCGGAATACGCCAACGTGCAACCTAACTCAGGCTCACAAGCGAACCAAGCGGTGTACATGTCTGTGCTTAAGCCTGGTGACACCATCCTTGGTTTGTCATTGGCACATGGTGGTCACTTGACCCACGGTGCATCGGTGAACGCCAGCGGTAAGCTGTACCACGCTGTGCAATACGGTTTGAACGACAAAGAAGAGATTGACTACGATCAAGTGCAAGCACTGGCTAACGAACACAAGCCTAAGATGATTGTCGCGGGCGCATCTGCTTATGCATTGGTGATCGACTGGAAACGTTTCCGTGCTATCGCTGACAGCGTAGGTGCTTATCTGTTCGTCGACATGGCGCACTACGCCGGTCTAGTGGCCGCAGGGGTATACCCTAGCCCAGTTGGTATCGCCGACTTTGTGACCAGCACCACACACAAGACCTTGCGCGGCCCACGCGGCGGCATCATCTTGGCCAAGGCTGAACACGAGAAGATATTGAACTCAGCAATCTTCCCTGGTATTCAGGGCGGTCCTTTGATGCACGTTATCGCGGGTAAAGCGGTTGCCTTCAAGGAAGCTAGCAGCAAGGAATTTAAGGTTTACCAGAAACAAGTCGTGGACAACGCACGCGTGATGGCGAAAGTATTGCAAGAACGCGGTCTGCGTATCGTGTCTGGACGTACCGACTGCCATTTATTCCTAGTTGATCTGCAAGCTAAGAACATCACAGGTAAGGATGCCGAAGCTGCGTTGGGCCGTGCTCACATCACCGTCAACAAGAACGCTATCCCTAACGACCCACAGAAGCCATTCGTCACTTCAGGCATCCGTATCGGTACGCCTGCAATGACCACACGTGGCTTCAAGGAATTGGAAGCAGAGAAGTTGGCTCACCTGATTGCTGACGTGCTGGACGCACCTGCTGACGAAGCTGTCACCGCACGCGTTATCGCTGAAGTGAAGTTGATGACGACTAAGTTCCCAGTATACGGAGCGTAGTAGGAAGATGTAAGGCGTAAGTCGTAAGTTAAAAATCGCCGCCTTGCGGCGTCAAAACCAACTTCCAACTTCCAGCTTACGTCTTACGACTTGCGACTCTCAATATGAGATGCCCATTCTGTAAAGGTCACGAGACTCAGGTCGTGGATACGCGCGAGAGCGAAGAGGGCGACAGCATACGTCGTCGCCGTCGCTGTATCTCTTGCGAGAAGCGTTTCACCACTTACGAGACGGTCGAGTTGCGCATGCCCCAAGTTGTTAAGCAGAACGGTATGCGCAGCGAGTTCGATGAAGAGAAGTTGCGTACTAGCTTCAAGCGCGCTTTGCACAAACGTCCTGTGTCCACAGTGTTAGTTGACGCAGCCATTGATCATGTCACGCAGAAGATATTCTCTTTGGGTGAACGCGAAGTTGGCTCACGTCAGGTCGGTGAATTGGTGATGAAGGAACTGTTGAAACTCGACAAGGTCGCCTACATCCGTTTCGCCTCGGTCTACAAGAGTTTCCAAGATGTCGGTGATTTCTCCGATGCCGTCGATGCGGTGAGCGACCCTAGTTCACGCACTCCAAACAAACGCAAATGATGCATACCGCGCTCGATCACCAATACATGGCGACAGCCCTGAGATTGGCCGAGCAAGGTTTGTATACCACCAGCCCCAACCCTAGGGTGGGCTGTGTTGTGGTACGCGATGGGCAAGTTATTGCCACAGGCTGGCATCAACGTGCTGGTGAGCCGCACGCCGAACCGCTGGCTTTGCGTGCGGCGGGAGAGCAGGCTCGCGGCGCGACGGTTTATGTCACCTTGGAACCCTGTAGTCACCATGGCCGTACGCCGCCCTGCGCTGATGCGCTGATTGCAGCCGGAGTGGCACGTGTGGTCATCGCCATGCAAGACCCGAATCCTTTGGTGTCTGGCAAGGGCATCGCCAAATTGCGCGCGGCAGGTGTAGAAGTTAGCAGCGGTCTAATGGAAGCGCAGGCATTAGAACTAAATGCGGGTTTCGTCGCGCGCATGACACGTGGCATGCCCTGGGTGCGTAGCAAAATCGCCATGAGTCTGGATGGTCGTACCGCCTTGTCAAATGGTGTGAGTCAATGGATCACGGGGAGTGAGGCGAGACGCGATGTACAACATTGGCGTGCTTGTTCATGTGCAGTACTAACGGGTATCTCCACTATCTTGGCTGATGATGCGCGCTTGAATGTGCGCGACATCGCAACACCACGACAACCTTTACGGGTGGTGTTGGATAGCAGCTTACGCATGCCACTGGATGCCAAATTGCTAGAGGATGGTGGTGTGTTGATCTATTGCGCAGTGCAGGATGGCGTGAAGATTGCAGCACTTGAAGCACGCGGTGTACAAGTATGTGTATTGCCTGATGCGCAGGGTCGCGTCGATCTACATGCCATGTTGCAAGACTTGGCCAAACGCGGCATCAACGAGGTGTTGGTCGAAGCGGGCAGCGTACTCAATGGTGCTTTGCTGAAAGCCAATCTGGTCGACGAACTGGTGTTGTACCTCGCGCCGCAATTATTGGGCGACATGGCGCGTGGTATGGCTGCGTTGGGAGAATTGAGCAGTCTGACGCAGCGCGTCGAACTGCAATGGCAGGATGTGCGTCAGATCGGCAACGATTTGCGCGTGTTGGTGAAAGTGGTTGGTAGACGTAAGACTTAAGTCGTTAGTTGGGGTTGTCCGCTGCGCGGGGGCTTTTAATAACTTACGACTTACGACTGACTTTAACTCAAGGAGCAAAAATGTTTAGTGGCATCATCGCCGACGTCGGCAACATCGCTCAAGCTGAAGATAGGGAGGGCGGTTTACGTCTGAGTATCACCACCAAGACTTTGGGTCTGGCAGATGTGCAATTGGGGGACAGCATCGCCGTGAACGGGGTGTGCCTCACTGTCATTGCATTGCAAGGCGACATTTTCACCGTGGACGTGTCACGCGAGACTTTGGATTGCACCGTGGGTCTGGGTGCACATGGCGCGGCGGTGAATCTTGAGAAGGCCATGCGTTTGTCAGACAGACTGGGTGGACATCTGGTCAGCGGCCATGTGGATGGCGTGGGGACGGTTGTCGCTTTCGATGATCTGGGCGAGAGCTGGAAGTTGGTGATACGTGCACCGAAAGCATTAGCAAAGTTCATCGCCATGAAAGGTTCGGTCACGGTCAACGGCGTGAGCCTAACCATTAATCAGGTAGAAGGCGCTGCATTCGCGCTCAACCTTATTCCGCATACACTGCAGATGACTAATCTGCGCTTCCTCAAGGTGAATAGCTCGGTCAATCTGGAGGTTGATCTGATCGCACGTTATGTAGAGCGCATGATGACTGCGGGTGATGCCTAAGCCACTATTGTCATAACACCTTAACCCGAGTGATTCAATCAATCATTGTGAGCAGGGTGTGGATAGACTAAAATCCAAGGCCGATTTAATTTAACGAACAGGAGAGTACAAGATGGAACATACATTGCCAGCACTACCTTACGCGACTGACGCACTGCAACCTCATATGTCCAAAGAGACATTTGAATACCACTACGCCAAGCACCATCAGGCTTATGTGACCAACCTGAATAACCTGATCAAGGGTACAGAATACGAATCACTGGATCTGGAAGCCATCATCAAGAAGGCACCGGCTGGTGGCATCTACAACAACTCCGCACAAGTGTGGAATCACACTTTTTTCTGGAATTGCATGAAGCCTAACGGCGGCGGCGCTCCAACTGGTGCATTGGCTGATGCGATCAACAAGAAGTGGGGTAGCTTCGATGAATTCAAAAAAGCCTTCCAAACTTCTGCCGTGGGTAACTTCGGTTCAGCTTGGACATGGTTGGTGAAGAAGGCTGACGGTTCCGTGGATATCGTCAACATGGGCGCAGCAGGCACACCACTGACCACAGCAGACAAAGCGCTGTTGTGTGTAGACGTGTGGGAACACGCTTACTACATCGACTATCGCAACATGCGTCCTAAGTTCGTCGAGACTTACCTGAACAACTTGGTGAACTGGGATTTTGTTGCGAAGAACTTTGCTTAATACGGCGCGCTGTTTGCTGAGAATAAAGTTGTGAAAAAGTTAAAGCGGTAAAGATAATAAAGCTGTGAAAAATAGGTAACCAATTGGTTGCCTATTTTTTTGCTAATCTACTGGAGGACTGAATCTAAATGCTCCAAAATTCTTAGACTGAGATTTGGCCAGAACGGCCATTCAGATTTTAGTGCGAGGTGGTGCAGTGAAAGCTGCATGAACGTCTGCTTTCTAAGATTGCGAACTCACACTTCCGAGACGAACATGCTGGCGCAATAGCAAAACGTATTGCGCCAGCATGTTCCAATTGTATAGATACTTGGCGTATTACTTTGCGCCAAACACCAATAGTGCGTACAAATACCGTCTCTTATTGCTTCAAGGGGCAATGGTGGAACGTAATTCCAATTCCATATTAAAATGCAGGGCGCGTCTCGCACACCCTACGATGATTCACTGTTTATTTTAAGGCATCGTAACCGGACCCTCCGCGTAGTGCTTAGCCCCCGGATGGAGACGGTTGGGCGCGTCATCCATGCTGCCGCGCCGTAATAAAGGAACTCACACCATGGACATAATCGACTTTACCGACAAGGCTACTGTACTGGTAGTGGACGACACGCCGGATAACCTCACACTGATGAGCGGCCTGCTCAAGGACAGCTACAAGGTGAAGGTCGCCAACAACGGTGAAATGGCGCTCAATATCGCAGCGGCGGATCATCCCCCAGACTTGATTCTGCTCGACATCATAATGCCGGGAATGGACGGTTACGAAGTGTGTCAACGCCTCAAAGCCGATCCAAAGACACGCGACATCCCGGTGATCTTCCTCACGGCCAAGGCCGAGTTGGAAGATGAGAAGAAGGGTCTTGAACTGGGTGCGGTCGATTACATCATCAAGCCGATTAGCCCGCCTATCGTTCTGGCGCGGATCAAGGCCTACCTCACTTTAAAGACCGCAGCTGATTCCCTGCGAGAAGAGAAAATAAAAGAGCTGCGTCGTTTGGCAACGGTGGTCAGCGATTCAAACGACGCAATCATTTTGCATGATTTTGACGGAAAAATTCTGGCATGGAACCGTGGTGCCAAAGAGACCTACGGTTACACCGAAGTCGAGATGCTAGGAAAAAATGTCAGAGAGATTGTTGCAGAGGCCGACCGTGAAGCGGCGCTGACTCTGATTCAGAGAATCAAGCAAGGAGATATTGTTAAATCGTTCGAACTAAGGCGTGTTGCCAAGGATGGCCGAATTCTGGATGTCTGGCTGACCACTACGCTGCTGACTGATGAAGCGGGTAAGCCTGTGGCGATCGCCACGACCGAGCGCAACATCACCGAACGCAAGCGCGATGAGGAGGAAATTAAACAACTCAATGTCGAGCTGGAACAGCACGTCCTCCAGCGCACTGCCGAGTTGGAGGCGGCTAACCCGATGTGGTGGATGTTTGTTTGCGGCTGTTCCGCGACAAGGGGTTCAAGTTTTTGTAGGTGTGGATTTACCATGCAGATAAGCAATGACTTGCCCAGTGTTTTTTGCTGGGCTAGTCAGATGGCTAGTTGTCCCATCAGGTCTTTGCACCCTGTGGGTGTCCGCACAATTACGTAAAAACCAACTGGAGGTGCATGGATATGCCCGGCGAAGAAACCACTTCAATACCCGTCAAAAGACGTTGGTTGTTGATGATAAATAATCAAACTAGACAATTGCGGCTATCTTTTCTGGCGCCGCTGCTGTTCGCCATTCTGGTAACGGTTGGGGCGCTGGCCACCACCAGCTATTTCTATCATCAGCGCGACATCGAATCTGGAATCGTGCAACTGCGTACCTCGACGGCCAAATTGTATGAATCAAGCATACAAAAGGACATGCGCGCACTGCATACGGTAATGGATATGCTGGAGCGCGACGACGCCCTGCGCGATGCACTGGCGCGCAAGGATCGTCTGGCATTGCTCACGTATGCCGCCCCCCTGTTTAATGACATGAAGCGCAATATGGGGATTACGCACTTATACTTCACCGGTGCGGATCGCGTAAACCTGCTGCGAGTGCATCAACCGTCGCGTCATGGTGATGTCATTGACCGCGTCACTACTCTGAACGCCGAGCGGAGCGGAGCCATTTTCATCCCCAACCCTGCTTTTTAGTTCTGCTTCGGCGCTGCGGCGCAGTTTGGTGGCGGCTGAGTGCTCGTTAGTATGCTTATTCATACACGCATCATCTCACAAGATATAAATACCAGTAATTTGATTCAAAAAATAAGCCAGTCTCTTTTTTTAGACCGTCAGCTTTTTGCGACCTTACTACTCTGAATACGAACAGCTGCAATCGGAAAGACTGATTGAGGTTGGTGACCGACCACATGATGCTTAGGAGTGCTTCAATACTTGCCAGCTTGGTCGCGGCAAGCACGCTCTACAGGTTTTTAAATACCGCACTATCTCTGAATGATGTCATGTAAATAAAGCATGTTCGAGCGTCTTCGGCAAACTCCGAAAAGCTGATGGAGCGTTTCTGCCATTCTCTCAGTTTGGAATTTTCCTCAAGATTTGAGGTGTCGCGGAAGCCCATGCTCCAATCCAGAAAGACGCGTTTCTGCATATCACCCTGTGCGACAATTTTGACGTTGCGGTGACGTGGGTCATTTTTTATTCGCGCTATTAAGGCCAGAACACTATCGCGATCTCCCTCCAGCATTTGCATATAGTAGCCATCCTGATAAAGCAGGCAGCCGGTAATGCCCAGTGGTTGGTTGTTCTTTCTCGATGCGTGCAAAATGTCTGCAATATTTCGTTCGCTCATGGACGTGATGGACTCGCTGACATATATCAGGAAGAACAGGGATTTCGCGGTTCGAGCTTGGACGTGGAGTAATTCCTCCTCCATAGTTTTGATAAATGTTTCCGCATCAAGTGGGCGATGGCATAAATAGCCCTGAATCATGTCGCAGCCATATGAGCGCAGTTCCATCAGCTGCGCCTCACTCTCAACGCCTTCAGCCACCAGCTTGTGACCTAGCGAGTGTCCAAGGCCGATGATGGCGTTGATAACCTTTCGACTATCGGCATGATGCTCGATACGATCCACGAACGCTTTGTCAATCTTCAGTATGCTTACCGGCATGCGCAACAACTGCGCAAGTGAAGAGTATCCAGTGCCAAAATCATCGACTGCGACACGAAGGCCAAGGTGCGCCAATTCGCGCAATACTTTCAGGTTGCTTTCCACATCGGCCATCAGCGATGTCTCGGTAATCTCAATCAGGATGCGAGATGTGTCGGCCCCAGTTTCTTGCAAGATGGCGGAGAACTCTTCCAACAGGTTGGCTTCGCTCAGCTGCCGGGTAGAGACGTTCACGGAAACATACGAGGGCGCACGTTCACCCCAGCGCTGGCGCCAATCAACCTCGGCTAAGCAACCCTGACGGAATACCCAAGTGCCGATGGCAACGATGCTGCCGGTCATTTCGGCGATGGGAATAAACACCGCAGGGGAAATGTCGCCATCAGCGGAGTGCCAGCGCAACAGTAATTCCGCGCCGACAATACGGCGGCTCTCTGCTTCTACGATAGGCTGGAAGCGGCAGGACAGCTCGTTGCGTGCAATCGCAAATCGCAAACCTTGCGTCACCGATAAGCGTTGACGCGCTTTCTCTTCTAGGCCCTCGTTGAAAAATTGCCACCCATCTCGACCTTTTTCCTTGACCGCATACATGGCTGAATCGGCAGAACGCAGCATGTCATCTACACCATGAGTCGTGCCGTGGCCAATCGAAATACCTATGCTTGCGGTGACAAATAGTGATTCTGCGCCGAACTCAATCGGCAGACGCAATGATTGATTGATACGTTCAGCTAATGACGATACGGTTTCGACCTGCTCAATCTGTTCACACAAGACAATAAACTCGTCACCTGCCAACCGTGCGACTGTATCGCCCGGACGAACCAGATCAATTAGGCGGGATGAAATATCCTTCAGCAAGGCATCCCCTGCTTGATGCCCATACGTGTCGTTGACCAGCTTGAAACCGTCAAGATCAACAAACAGCAACGCTACGCTGGCCTGCTGCCTTTGCGATCGCTGCAAGGCATTGGTCAGGCGCTCGCGGATCAGTGCGCGATTAGGCAAACCAGTCAACACATCATGCGTGGTGCGCCACAACATATCTTCTTCGACAAGCTTGCGTTCGGTGATATCGCGCATGGTGACTACTAGCATGGTCTCATCGCCATTTTGGAATTTGGCGATAGAGGCCTCCAGCGGGAAAAAGCTTCCGTCCTTGCGGTATCCCATGACATTTGCGCGCGAGGCCATGCGCCGCTCAGTCTCATTGCCTTCGACGAAGCCACGTATCTTCTCGCCATGTTGTTGGCGCAAATGCGGAGGCAACAACTGATGCACCGGCATACCAGTCAGTTCCTGTGCGGAGTAGCCAAATAATTGGCAGGCGCTCGTGTTGCTTTCAACGATGGTGCCTAGTTTGTCAGTTGCGATAATTGCCATATCGGCAACGGAAAGGATGTTTTGCGCCGTGCTGAGTTTCAGCATAGCAACGCTGGCTTCGGCAGCGTTGCTGGCCATCCCCCCTGCCGTAGTTGGCGTCTTGTGAAGCAGCACTTCCTTTATCTGCTCCCCATAGCGCTCAGGTATCTGCGGAGGGATGCGGCCAAATCGTTTGACTATGGTGAACGTGCCATCGGCATTGCAGCGGGAAAGATAGGTGTTCACAGCGGCATGATGTGTGGTCGCATCCATCACGACCTCCCCCTGCGGGCCGTTTACATGGATGCTCTTGAGAACATCGACCAAGGTTTCTGCGTCAGTTGTTCCGGCCAACGCCACTGCCTTGGCAAATGCATGCACACAAAGATATGTCCCTTCGCCAAAATTGGTCAAGATGCCATTACCATTCGGCCAGATGCCGTTGATACCGGGCAGTTGGGCCAAGCGTTGCAGATATTGGCGGTTTGCATCGCTGTCCACCGACATGAAATACGTGTTGCTGGAATAGAAGCCTTCACGCACTGCCGCTGGCAGTTTGCTGACCATCATTTCGTCGTAATGCCCCATCACCACCGCCATGCGCTTTTTTAGGCCCATCTCGGTGAAACGTGTGAGCAGCGCAATCTGGTCGTTGCCAGCGAAATATGGCACGAACACATCGGCGCCAGAGCGCGCCACCTGATCGAGCAAATCGTCAATCTCCTGCATGCTTGCACCTATAGGCAAGTATTCCTCGCCGACGATGTCGCCTCCCAAAGCGCTCAGTGAGCGTTTTGCCGCGTCTATTGAACCGCGCGGCCACTCATAGTTGTTTCCAGCAAAGAACATTTTTTGGCCATAACGCTGCGCCATGAATGGAATCATCTTGTCGATCTGCTGGTTAGGCAGCGCAGCGAAGTGGAAAAAATATCGCCCAGCAATACTGCCCTCGTAGAACGAAAAATTCATATAGGGAATGCGCCGAACTTCAGCCACTTGGTTGGCGACCGCGATGCGTGAATTGGATAGCAAATTGCCGATGAGGGCGACGCAGTGATGATTGTCCAATAGACGCAAGGCAGCTGGAACTGCCGTTTGCGGCAAGCTACCGTCATCTTCGATGATCAGCTCGAGCGGCCGGCCCAACACGCCTCCCTGCAAATTGATTTCATCACAGGCGATGCGCGCGGCATTAGAGATTTCATTGCCATAGATTTCAACTAGGCCAGTCAATGGCGACATTAGCCCGATGCGTATTGGCTCAATTCTGCTAGCTTGATTCATTTTTTCTTACGGAGATTGATCTCGCGGCATGCTATCAGATAAAAAATTCAAGATGCAACAGTATTTGCGCGTTGGCATAGTGAAAATTTGAAGTCAAGGCAGTGTCAAACGCGCAAACGCAGATCACACTGAAGACCGGCGCTACAGTAGCCGGCCGGCTACTGGCGCAGACTGCCGTCACGCTTCAAGCAAACACGGTGACACAACCTGCCCCATAAGGCATGCGTAATGGATGTAAATCAATGATCAAAGGGCCGTTGCAAGACGGCCATTTTATTTTCGGAATTAATTCAATAATTATTTTTCTTAATGTGCGCTAGCGAACAGAGCGATGTGCACTGAAATGGAATAGTCCAGTTTGTGTGAATAGTGTTTTAGTTCCGGTTGATTCGATTTTGTTAAAGGAGAAGAAAATGAAAAAGATTGAAAATGTTTCAAAGCCAATGAAGTGGTTGCCGGTATTGCTGCTGACGGCGATTGTGGCGGGATGCGGCGGTAACGACCCGATCCTGGGTGGAACTGGAAGTGGTTCAGTACCCATTAGCGCCGGTCCTGTAACCGTAACGACGGCGAATATTTTAGGTACGGCTGCTCCGTTCGGCATCGCGGCGACAGGCGGGATAACCAACACCGTCACTGCCCCAGCGACCACCATCAACGGCGATGTGGTGCTGGATCCAACGCTTACGTGTAATACTGTGGCAGTACCCGGCGGTGCTGGGTCGGCTGGTTTTGGTGTGGCTGGTGTAGCTTGCGGCGGCGTACCACAAACTCCGCTACTCACCGGGACGGTATTTATTACTGGCAATCCCACAACTGCTCAAGTCATTGCTGATTTGAAAGCCGGGTTTCTTAAAATCACGCCACCGGCCGGTCCACCCGCTGCGGGATCATTGGGCGGTGCCACCAATTTGCCTGCTGGTACTACATTAGGAGCCGCAACCGGGAGCGCGATGGTGCTCAATGACAACTTGTTCTATCCCGGCGTTTATCAATCCCTCACCTCGATTCTGGTAACGGGTGATCTCACGCTCGACGCTCAAGGCAACCCCAATGCGGTGTTCGTGTTCCAGTCATCCAGTTCAGTTGGCTCGGCAGATGGCGTTGCTGTGTCGTCACGCACTCGCATCCTGCTGGTCAACGGCGCCAAGGCTTCCAACGTGTGGTGGCAGGCCGGCACTTCGGCGACGCTTGGAACGTACGCTGAATGGCAAGGTAACATTCTTGCTTCTGCAAGTATCACGATGAAAACTGGCGCAACCTCGTGCGGCAGATTGCTGGCTGGTGCATTTACGGCTGGTGCATTTGTATTTGACTCCAACGTCGTTTCCGTACCGGGTCAGGCATTTTTACCGCCAGCAACGTACTCGACTACTTGCCAGTAACAAGGCAAGAGCTATGCGCCGCGCAAGCTGCACAAACTGCATCAAATTATTTTGGAGAAAAAAATGAAAAAATTAATCAAAGCCGCGGGGACGCTTGGTCTGGTGGGGTGTGCTGTCATGAGTAATGCATACGCCGCAACGGAGGATTCATTCTGGTACCTTGGCGGCAATATCGGCCAGTCCAGAGCGAAGATCGACGATGCGCGTATTACTCCCCAACTGCCTGGCACAGCCACTATCAGCGATAATAACAAGGGCAACGCCTTTAAGCTGTTTGGCGGCTACCAGTTCAACAGGAATTTTGCTCTGGAAAGCGGCTACTTCAATCTGGGAGAATTCGGTTATAACGCAAGCACCCAGCCTCCGGCACTACCGGGAACACTCAGCGGAAAAATCAAGCTGCAGGGCTTGAATCTGGATGCGGTCGGCATGCTGCCCCTGGGTGATAAATTTTCCGTGTTTGGCCGTGTGGGTTTGCAGTATGCACAAGCCAAAGACAATTTTTCCAGCACGGGAGTGGTTGCCCCCCCGGCGAAACCAAACCCCAGCAAGAATGCGCTGAACTACAAAGCCGGCGTGGGTGTTCAATATGATTTCAACAGGTCTCTGGGTATGCGCGTCGAAGCGGAACGCTACCGGATCGATGATGCCATCAACAACAAGGGCAACATCAACATGTATTCGCTCGGTCTGGTCTATCGCTTCGATCAGCGTAAGCCTGCCCCTGTTGAGAAGGTGGTGATGCCGGAAAACAAGGTTGTCTATGTTGTCACCCCTGCTCCTCCCGCTCCACCAGCAGAGATCATCTTTGTAAATAAGGTGGTCTTCTCGGCTGATTCCGATACAAATGCGCTGTTCACATTCGGTAAATCGGAGCTGAAACCTACCGGCAAACGTGCCCTCGATAAGTTTGCTGACGAACTTAGGGGTGCTAACTATAGGGTCATCATTGTAACGGGACACACCGACCGTATCGGTTCTAAACCAGCCAACATGAAGCTTTCTCTCCATCGTGCTGATGTGGTCAAGGATTACTTGGTTGAATCCGCCGGGATACCAGCCGACAAGATCTCGGCCAGGGGTGCAGGCGAATCAAATCCGTTGACGAAGCCCGGTGAATGCGAAGGCAATAAAGCGACCAAAAAGCTGGTCGAATGCCTGGCACCTGATCGCAGAGTGGAAGTCGATGTTACCGGAACACGTACAGCCAAATGATGCCGTTGTGGTCAGCAGCTGTATTTAACCTGGCCAATAATTAAATCGAGAAGCCGACAGTTAACAAGTAAACGCCCTTCGAAGTGCCTGGCAAGGTGTATCGAAGGACATGAGAGATTTGCAACTGCCGTACCCGGATAGACCACAATCAAACTATACAAGGAGCACCAACATGAAACTTACTATGGGTTACAAACGCTACGCTACCCTCATCCTAGCCATCGGATTTGCATCCCTGCTTGGATGTGCATCCACTGCTTCCAAGCAGGGAACCAAGGAAGCCAGCGCGGACGAGGTCATCACCAGCAAAGTCATCAAGGCGATCAATGGCGAGGCCACTTTGAAATCTGCCCAAATCAAAGTTGAGACTTCCAAAGGCGTGGTACTGCTGACAGGTTATACCAACTCTGTTGCCGATGAAAATACGGCTACTGAACTTACACGGTACATCGAGGGTGTAACGCTGGTCAGGGATGGCATTCAGATCAAGTAACTCTGCAGTAATATACAAATAAGAGGAAGCACAATGAAAGTCTCAGAGAACTTCAAATTAATCGGTGTTACGACACTGTTGATAGTTGGGCTTGCCGCATGCGACAAGCCCGGACCTGCAGAGACCGCAGGTAAAAAGATAGATCAAACTGCCAACAAGGTTGGTGAAAAAATGGGCGAAGCGGCTGATAAAGTCGGTGATCAGTTGGTCGCACAAAGCGCAAAGGCAGGTGTGGCCATAGATGATGCCGAGATCACGTCCAAGGTGAAAGCTGCCATTTTTGCCGAGCCTGGCATGAAGTCTTTGCAGATCAGTGTCGATACAGTCAAAGGTATTGTGACAATCAGCGGATCAGTGGACTCAGAGCCGATCAGCAACAGAGCCAGAGAACTGGCGAGTGCAGTGGCCGGAGTAAAGGATGTCGAAAACCATCTAATCGTAAAGTCGAACAAATAAAACTGCATTGTTGCCTGTCAAATTAAAGGAATAGCATATGGAAATCCAGGAAGCATATTAGCAAAAAATGGCTGCACAATTGAAAGAATGGAGCGCCCAGATCGATTTACTGGAAGCCAAGGCAGCGAACGCGGGAGCCGACATAAGGGTCAAGCGTGCCGATAAGACTGGTGCATCTGCAAACAGCAGGCTGCTGGCTCAAACAGCCGTCACACTAGATGCAAATGCACTTACGCAACCTGCTCCATAAGCTATGTAGCATTAATGTAAATGAAAGAGGCCGTCGTGAGACGGCCTCTTTCATTTATGCGATAGATATTGGGATATCAGTAATGAGGGATAGACTCGGTCACATCTTTACCCGTGCCACGGTAGCCGGTATAGACACCTGAAGTGTTGAACATGGGCTCACCGCTGACCATCAATAATTGCTTCAAGCCATCAGCTGCTATCCGACGGTAAACGAAGTCCAAGAAAGGTGTTCTGGTCGCAATATATTCATCTAGTCTGAGCCGCTCTGCTTCATCCCACTGTGCGCCATGATCCTCTCTTGCGCAGCCAAGCACTTCGTCTATGCGGAGGCCAAGCATTTCCAGCGCTGGACCAAATATTTTGGTGAAATGTCCATTCTCATCCTGCTCCCAATACCAGTCGGTCGACAGTTCTGTCAGGCGGCGAAAACGTGCTTCGCTTAAGCGTAATTCCTCAGTGCGTTCAAGCACGGTTTGTTCCAGCACTTGATTGTAATTTTCTAGTGCCTTATACAATAGCCTGACTTCCAACATGTTTCTTATGCGTGTCTTGACTTCAACTAAATCGAACGGTTTGCTGATGAAATCTTTGGCGCCGGCCTGTAGTGCCCTCAGTTTGTGGCCAGGTTGGGCGGTGATCACGAGCACTGGGAGATAGCTGTCTGTTTTGATCTTTTTCAACTCTTCCATGACCTGAAAGCCATCCATACCAGGCATCTGCAGATCGAGGAGAATCAGGTCGTAGTGATGCTCGAGATGCAGTGCATAAACGGCTTGCGGATCCATCGTTGAGGTGACGTTTTGATACCCAGCTTCCCCGAGCATCTGCTCTAGCAACTGCACATTGGCATTCTGGTCGTCCACAATGAGAATGCTGGCGTTGAGTATGTCGCTTTGACTGATCATGAAATTTCTCGCTTACCGTTGAGTTATATTTGAATTTTGCACTATGTATACAGCTTATTCTAGCCTTGCCATGTCGCTAGCGGATTCAGTTGCAATGCAGTAGCTATTGCCGGTGCGCTTGGCCTCATACATGGCCAAGTCTGCCTGTTTCAACAGCGTTTCAATATTCTGCCCATGCGAGGGATAAATACTGATGCCGATGCTGACGGTCACGCTTACGTCGTCACCTTGGATGTTATAGGGTTGCGACACAGCCTTGATGATTTTTGAGGCGAGCTTGCTCACGTCTAGTGGATTGCTCAATTCCCCCAGCACGATACCGAACTCGTCGCCGCCTAGGCGTGCCACGGTATCCACTTGCCGAATCGTGGCTAACAGACGGCCTGCAACCATGCGCAACAGCATATCGCCAGTGTCGTGACCCAGTGTGTCGTTGACCTGCTTAAACTTATCTAGATCCATATACATGTCATGTTGCGCTTGTACCTGTGCGCATTTGCGATGGCGAGTGACAGTCTATCCATAAATAATTGCCGGTTCGGCAGTCCAGTCAGACCGTCATGTAGTGCCAAGGAGCGCATCTCAAGACCGTAATGTTTAGCTTTCTTGTATAACAAGCGCACTTCCAGCATGTTGCGTATGCGCGTCTTGACTTCTATTAGATTAAAAGGTTGGCTGATGAAATCCTTGGCGCCTGCCTGTAGCGCACGTAGCTTATGACTCGGCTGGGCAGTGAGTACGAGTACAGGTAGGTAGTCGTCTATTTTGAGCTTCTTCAACTCTTCCATCACTTCAAACCCATCCATCTTGGGCATTAGTAGATCAAGCAGGATTAAGTCGTAATGCTTATCTCGATGCAATGCACAAACAGCATGCGGATCCATCGTCGTGGTGATGTTCTGATAGCCTTCTGTGTGTAGCAACTGTTTTAGCAGTTGCACATTCGCATCTTGGTCATCCACAATCAGAATGCTGGCGTTATGGAAATCGAGATCGTCTTTTATGACAGAGCGCTTAGGTTGATGCATTATCAAATCCAGTTTTCGAGAACGCTAGGGCAAAGTCCAGTGCATCATTGAACTCTTTGAGCTTTATAGGCTTGGTGAGATAGCGCAAGAAGCCTGCTTCCAAGCCCCTCTTGATATCGTTAGGCATGGCATTGGCGCTGATGGCGAGCACTGGTATATGTGCCGTAGCAGGATCTTCGCGCAGTATCTTCAGCGCTTGGATACCACTGATGCCAAGCAAGTTGATGTCCATCAAAATCACATCTGGAAGATGTATGCGTGCTAGGGCAATGCCACGAATGCCATCAGTAGCGGACAGTAATCGCAAATCAGTTCGTCGCGCGATGAGCTGCTCGACCAATTGCATATTTGCCTGATTGTCTTCCACATACAGCAAGGTGCGAAGTTCACCATCATGAGATATCGCGATGTTGGATAATTTCTCAAGGTCATCATTGCTCAGTTCGAGCTCCGGTTTAATTGTTGAGTCCAGATCTATCCAGAACACACTTCCTACCCCGACAGTACTTTTTGCGCCGATCTCTCCACCCATAAGCTCAGCCAGACGCTTACTCACCACGAGGCCTATGCCAGTACCTTCTTCTGCACCAGCCTCTTGCCCTAGACGATTGAAGGACTGGAATAGTTGCGCGAGTTTTTCGACGGACAATCCTTCACCAGTATCATGCACACTGATGCGCATGCGCTGGAGCGTATGCCTACAGCACTTCACCTCGACTGAGCCTCCGCTACGGTTGTATTTGATTGCATTAGTGAGCAGATTTAAGATGATTTGCTTTACCCGCGTCCGATCAGCATGGACAAAGATGGGTTGATCGAACGCTGGGAAGCTCATACGGATGGCGGTCTTCTGTGCCTGCGGTTCTATCATAGCCTGACAATCGAGCAGCACTTCCGATAAAGACATCTGCTCTACGGAGAGCGACAATTTTCCTGATTCTATCAAGGCGAGGTCTAGGATCTCGTTGATCAAATCCAGCAGATACCAACCCGCATGTAGTATCTGATCTATGCTGCTCTTCTGTGTTGGGGTGAGCAAGGGTGTACCTGACTCTATCAATTGGGCGAAACCCAATATCGCATTGAGTGGAGAGCGCAATTCGTGGCTCATGCTGGACAGGAAATCAGTTTTGGCGAGGTTGGCTTTTTCGGCCACAAACATGGCGGCCTCAAGCTCGCTGTTCTTTCCTTGCAGCAGTTGGTTTAGGTGCTTGCTTTCGGTGATGTCGCGCGCCGCGGCGAACACTCCCTGTAACTTGCCATCACGGTCAAAGAAGGTGGTTGCGTTGTAGGAGACCACAGTATGATTGCCATCTTTAGACTGTGCGGTGAGTTCGTAGTTAGTGACCTTTTTTTCATTCAACACGCGTTGGATACCTGCCTCGGCACGCTGCGGATCGGTGAAATAATCCTTGAATGGCGTGCCTATCAGTTCACCTCGCGTGCATCCTGTCAGCAACTCCATTTGTTCGTTCACATCTGTGATGCTGCCAGCCGGATTGGTGGTCATGAGCGCGTCAATATTGGATTCGATGAGTGAGCGGGTATAAAACTGCTGGTCGCGCAGACTCTGGTCGAGTTTTATGCGTTCAGCTTCGATGAGCTTACGGGCGGTATTGTCGGTGCCAATCAAAAGATAGCCAATAATGGCGTTTTGCCCATCGCGCAGTGCGGTGACCGACACCACGGCTGGGAAGCGGCTGCCGTCTTTGCGGATATAGGTCAGTTCGTAAATATCTTCAATGCCCCGTGATGCTTTGAATACCAGTGCTTCGAATCCCGGTTCTATTAAAGTGCCCAGCTCAGTAGAGAGTGCCTTGGAGCGCGCGATTACTTCCTGTGGGTCGGAGATGTCGGCTGGGGTGATCCTGTTAACCACGTCGGCGGCGACGTAGCCCAACATGCGTTCTGCACCTACATTGAATATTTGAATCACGCCGTTGGCATCGGTGGCGATGCTAGAGAAATTTGCGCTGTTGAAAATCGCCCTCTGTAGGGCACCTGCCTTGAGCAGCGCATCTTCCGCCTGTTTGCTGGCGGTGTTGTCAGTGACGATTAGCAGATAGCCGATGATGGCGCCTTGATCGTCACGAAGTGCCGTGACCGACACCACGGCTGGGAAGCGGCTACTGTCTTTGCGGATATAGGTCAGCTCATATATGTCCTCGATACCGCGCGATGCTTTGAATACCAAGGCCTCGAAGCCTGGTTCAATCTGCGTCCCAAGTTCGACACTCAGATTAGCTGCGCGTGAGATTATTTCCTGAGGATCGGATATATCGGCTGGTGTGATCTTGTCTACTACATCCGTAGCTGCGTAGCCCAGCATGCGTTCTGCACCTACATTGAATATTTGAATCACGCCCTTGGCGTCGGTGGCGATGCTAGAGACGTTCTCACTGTTGAAAATCGCGTTCTGCAAAGCGCCCGTTTTAAGCAAAGCTTCCTGACGCATGACCTCGTTCAAGCCAGAGGATGAGCCTTGGTCATCGCCGTGCAGGGATGAATACTTTTTGCTTCCGAACATGTGTGGCCTCTGTGCTGGTATTTTTATGAAGTTGCAAAGTGCCTGCGCTGTCTTTGATCATGAAATGGCTGCAAAATAAGTCGCCAGATTTTTGCTAGCTTGCGCCTGTGGTTGTAAGTCCTCTGTGCTCTAGCGCACTTAGGCGCATCTATAAAACTTTGTGTTGTTGTCCGTTACTCAGTAAGCGACCGAATTCATTCTTGACTACGTTGTAACACTCGCAGCTATGACGCTCCAGACCCGCCCGATCTATTACAGTGATGTGGCCACGTCGATAACTGATCAAACCACTTCGTTGTAAATCCCCAGCCGCCTCGGTGATGCCTTCGCGGCGCACACCTAGCATGCTGGCAACTAATTCCTGTGTCATGGTCAGCTCATTCGAGGGCAGTCGATCCAACGTCGACAGTAACCAGCGGCATAGTTGCTGCTCTACTGTGTGATGTCGATTGCAGACTGCGGTTTGGGAAATTTGGATGATTAGCGCCTGTGTGTAGCGCAGCATCAGACGCATCATCGGACCGCCTCGGTTGAATTCTTCCATCAATAACTTTGTCTTCAGCAAATAGCCTTGTCCAGCAGTCTGCACGATGGCACGACTGGGCGTGGTATTGCCGCCCATGAGGATTGAGATACCCAGCATGCCTTCGTTGCCTACTCCCGCGATTTCGGACGTCGCGCCATTTTCCATGACGTAGTGCAGTGACAAGATTGAGGTCGTCGGAAAATAGACATGCTGCAACAAGCCACCCGATTCATAGAGGACATCCCCTAGTTGCATTTTGGTAAATATCAAATGGGGTGTCAGACGATCTAGTACTTCAGTAGGCAGGGCAGCAAGAATATGGTTCTGTAAGGGGGAATTTGGTGCTGTTTTGAAATTGCCCATCTACTTATCTCCACGGCGTACACAGGCAGTTAAATTTAGGAATCAAGGGGGGGCTAGCTAATGAGGGACTTGCTTGAGTGTAGCACTTTGTAATGGCTTATGTGTGTTGGCGAACAGAATCACTTCGTAGCTTAGCAGAAGATGCACCTAGGTGCTCACTCTCCCTCCCTTGATGGGCACCTTAACTAGTTGGTCCGCAGCGGCAATCCCGTAGCGGGCCATTTTTTCGGCAAGATTTCTGCAATGAATACCTTTAATGCATCCATCTAATTGCAAACATAATAATTGGCGGATTCGCATATCTGGCGCTGCATTAGCTGATAAAATGACGACATCCAAGGCCGGGCATACCCGGCCATTTCTTTGTAGATGGAGTTGATGTCATGCCTAAGATGAAACTGCATGTTTTATTGCTGAACCGCTTGCGCTTGTTACGTGCCAAATTCACCAATTGGTTGGCGCAGAACTGGGGACAGAAGTTCTATGTGTATTTAGCGGCCGCATTTACGGTGTTCGCCTTTGCCAGCATCAACTTCGGCAATACCTTTATTAATCTGGCTGGGCCGCTAATGATAGGTATCGTCTGTTTTTCGGTGTCGCGTGTATATGCTGCTGCAACGCGCAAGGTGTTGGAGAGGAAGACAATCAGGCAGTTTGAGAAAATTTACGACAGGGCCGGCGCGCGTGTTTGGTAATATCCGTCCCTGACTTTTAAGAGCCCTAGATTTATGAAACCCACTCTAGTCTTCGATATCGAAACCATCCCGGACATCAACGGCCTGCGTGTCTTGCATGGGCTGGATGCGCGCGTCAGTGATGCCGAGGTCGCCGAAATGGCGTTCCAGCAACGCCGTCAGAAGACTGGTAGCGATTTTATTCAGCATCATCTGCAGCGAGTGGTGGCGATTTCCTGCGTGTTGCGCGAGGGTGATAATTTCAGAGTGTGGTCGCTGGGCGGGCTGGATGAAGACGAGGGCAGCATCATTCAGCGTTTCTTCGATGGCATAGAGAAGTACACACCGCAGATTGTGTCTTGGAATGGCAGTGGTTTTGACCTGCCGGTATTGCATTACCGTGGCCTCATCAACGGTGTGCAGTGTCCACGCTATTGGGACATGGGTGAGGACGACAAAGAATTTAAGTGGAATAACTACATCAGCCGCTACCACATGCGCCACCTAGATCTGATGGATCTGTTGGCGATGTATGGGGGACGTGCCAATGCGCCACTGGATGATTTGGCTAAGCTGATTGGCTTTCCTGGCAAATTGGGCATGGACGGCAGCAAGGTTTGGGAAGCGTTCCAGCAAGGACAGTTGGGCGAGATACGCAATTACTGTGAGACCGATGTGGTGAATACCTATCTGGTGTTTGCGCGCTTCTTGATGATGCGCGGTAGTTTGAGTCGTGAGGCATTCAAGCGTGAATGTGATTTTGTACGTGCTGAACTCGCCAAGTTGGAACAACCGCATTGGCAGGAATTCTTAGCAGCGTGGCCTGAGACTAAAGCCTGATGCTGAAGTATCGCGGCGCATGGCTGACCGGCGCATGGTCATTGGTCGCACTCGTGTGTTACCTCTCCTTGATGCCTGCGCCCCCTACGGTATTCACCTTTCACTGGTCGGATAAATTTGAACATTGCACCGCTTATGCCGCGATGTCTTTTTGGTTCTGCCAAATTTACATCACAGGTCGGCAACGATTCAAGCTTGCTGTCGCACTCATCGCGATGGGTGTGACGATAGAGTTCCTGCAAGGTTGGAGCGGATACCGATATTTTGAATATGCCGATATGGCAGCTAATAGTACCGGCGTGTTGTTGGGAGTGTCGCTGGCACATACCCGCTTAGGCCGGACGTTCGTATGGATAGAGAAGTTGAGGAATAGCACAGATGGCAACAGAGAATAAAGTCACCATAGAATCATTGGATCATGAAGGTCGCGGCGTTGCGCACTTCGAGGGTAAGGTCATCTTCATCGAAGGTGCGTTACCAGGCGAGGTAGTGAGCTACGCCTCTTACCGCAAGAAGCCGGCTTTCGAGCAGGCGCAGATTGTTAATTTGTATCGCGCGGCACCGATGCGCGTGACGCCTAAGTGTAAGCATTTCGGTGTGTGCGGCGGCTGCTCCATGCAGCATCTGGATGCACGTGCGCAAGTCGCCGTGAAGCAGCGCATTCTCGAAGATGCCTTGAGCCACATCGGTAAGGTCAAGCCTGAGAACATCCTGCCTGCCATCTATGGGCAGGTGTGGGGCTATCGAGAGCGTGCGCGCATCTCGGTCAAACACGTCATCAAGAAGGGCAAGACCTTGGTCGGTTTCCACGAGAAGCGCAGTAGCTTTGTCGCCGACATGCAGAGCTGCGAGATCCTTGCACCCAAGATTGCTAAGTTGATCCCTCTGTTGGCCGATCTCGTGAGTAACCTGTCTATACGTGACCAATTGCCGCAGATCGAAGTTGCGGTGGGCGAACATGTGGATGCGCTGGTGTTGCGCATTATGGACACACCTAATCATGCCGATGAAGCGTTGTTGCGCACCTTCGCTGACCAGCACGATATTCAGTTCTGGTACCAGACCAAGGGCCCAGAGACCATTAAGCCTTTCTATCCGCTCGACGCGCCTGAGCTGTCGTATAGCCTGCCCGAGTTCAACATCACCATGCCCTTCGCGCCTAGCGAATTCACTCAGGTGAACAGCGCGATGAATCGCGTGATGATTAGCCGCGCGATTCGTCTGCTCGATCCGCAACCGAACGAGCGCATCGCCGATTTGTTCTGTGGTCTGGGCAACTTCACGCTGCCTATTGCGCGTCGCGGTGCACAGGTATTGGGTATAGAGGGCAGCGATGCATTGGTGAAACGTGCGCAACAGAATGCGGCCAGCAATGGTTTACAGGGCAACACCGAATTCATGGCGATGAATCTATTTGAGATGACCGAGGAGACATTCGCCAAACTCGGGCACTTCGACAAGCTGCTGATAGATCCACCCCGCGATGGCGCATTCGAGTTGGTGAAATCTCTTGGTGCAGACAACGCGCCCAAACGCATCGTTTATGTGAGTTGCAATCCTGCCACACTGGCGCGCGATGCTGCCGAGTTGGTACAGCGTGGCTACATCCTCAGGTCGGCGGGCGTGATGAATATGTTCCCGCATACTTCGCATGTGGAGTCCATCGCGGTCTTCGAGAAAGAGTAGTCAGGAACATACAAACTCCTTTGATTCAAAAATTTGGCGATTTATAGCCATCCGCTATGTAATTTGGTCATGAATTTGGTTCACCAGTATTAACTAGGATTTCGCCACACTCTATAGGCTTAAAGGAATGGCACAGCATGACGACTGACAACACACTAGCCTCTAAGCTACAGCTGCACTGGCAGATATTGATCGCGCTGCTGTTGGCTGTCGCGGCAGGTTCTTTAGCGGGTATGGATGGGGCGGTGTTCGGTATGCGTTTTTATGCCGTGTTCGACTTCATCGGCACGCTATTTTTGAACGCACTCAAAATGCTCATCGTGCCTTTGGTGGTGTCGTCCATCATCACCGGTATCGCTGGCATAGGCTCGGGAGATGCACTCGGCAAATTGGGTTTGAAGACGCTGTTGTACTACGTGACTACTTCCTTGCTGGCCATCCTCATCGGACTGGCGGTCGTCAACATGGTTGCGCCCGGCATGGCGGATGGTGAGCCTGCCAAACATCTGATTGGCTTGTCGGCTGACACCAGTGAAGTAGCGGCCAAGGTTGAAGGTAAGGGTGCGGGCGATCTGGTCGGTATCTTCTTGCGCATGGTGCCGACCAACATCGTCTCTGCTGCCGCCGATGGGCAGATGCTAGGGCTGATATTTTTTAGCCTCTTGTTCGGCTTCTTTATGACCAAGATAGAGCAGCCCTATGCCAAGCATATGAGTGATTTTTGGCAAGCCACTTTCCAAGTGATGATGAAGATCACCGACCTTGTGATGCGCTTCGCTCCCATCGGCGTGTTCGGTCTGGTGGCTAAGGTGGTGGCGGCTACAGGTTATGCCGCCTTCGTGCCTTTGGCTTGGTTCTTCGCCAGTGTGATGGTCGCACTGGCACTGCACTTCTTTGTTGCTTTGCCCTTGTTGTTGTACTTCGTCGGTCGTGTCCATCCGGTGCGACATTTTCGTGCGATGGCGCCAGCCCTGCTGACGGCTTTCTCGACTAGTTCGTCCGCAGCCACACTGCCGATGACGATGGAGTGTGTGGAAAAAAATGCCGGTGTTTCTAATCGTACCTCCAGCTTCGTGTTGCCTTTGGGCGCGACTGTGAATATGGATGGCACTGCTTTGTATGAATGTGTCGCTGCCATGTTCATCGCGCAGGCTTATGGTCTGGAGCTAGGTTTCGCACAGCAATTCACCATCGTGTTTGTCGCGCTAGTGACCTCCATCGGCGTCGCAGCCATCCCCTCGGCCAGCTTGGTCGCCATCACTATCATCCTGGCAGCCATCGGCCTACCCGTTGAAGCCGTAGGTCTGATACTCGCAGTCGACCGCATATTGGACATGTGCCGTACCACGGTGAACGTCTACAGTGATTCCTGTGGCGCAGTCGTCATCGCACGCTTGGCGGGGGAAGAGAATGTACTGGGTGAAAAGAGGTTGGGTACTTAGTGTTTCAGTCCCACGCTAGAATGCACGCCTTATACCAACAGTCGCGACCTTGAGTGAAGCCCCATGAATGAAGAACGCCTAGTAAACATCGAGATCAAGATCGCCTATCAAGAAGACTTGATCGACTCACTGAATAAGACTATCTATCAGCAGCAGAAACAAATAGATCAACTCGCGGCAACGTGTGCGGCACTCAAAGGTTCGCTCACTTCCTTAGCGCAATCAGTAAATGAGAATAATGCGGTGGTAGATGAAAGACCGCCGCACTATTAAACCCAGATTGTCCGTTAAAAAGCACACCGTCATACCGTGCCTGACACGGTATCCAGCGGGTTTAATTCAATAATTCTGTGCAGCAGACCACACCAGTTTTGTCCAGCTATGCGGGACATTTTTTAACTGGATACCGTGTCAAGCACGGTATGACGAGGCGTGGGTTTGTTGGGGTTAAGCGCAGCTAAAAGTGCCATCGAGTGTCCTAAAGTCACTCTCAGTGAGGAAAGTTTTACAGCAAGGTTTCATACAAGTCATTCCAATCTAGATTGTCTTGCTCAATCATTTTTATTTTCCATGCGCGTTGCCATTCTTTGATGGCTTTCTCACGTGTGATTGCTGACTCCATCGTTGCGTGCTGCTCGAACCATACGAGCAGATTGACATCATATTTCTCAGTGAACCCCGCAATAACGTGATTCCGATGTTGCCAGACTCGCTTAATAAGATCGCTAGTCACGCCAACATATAACGTGCCGTTACGCTGGCTTGCCATGATGTAAACCGCAGCCTGTTTCATTTAACACAGCCCCTCGAAACGTCATGCCGGCGTAGGCCGGAATCCAGTCATAAGATACGTCACGCGAAGCGTGAACAATCTTTATTGTGTACGCATGCGCGGCATGACAATCTGCTTTAGTTCTGCTTAGGCGGAGCCGAGAACAACGGATTCTTAATAACCAGCCCTAAGCGCTCACCAAACTCTTGTGCGAAGTTGCGCATCGCTTTGGCGGCATCTTTTTCGCCTGTGGCGCGTTCCAAGGTGTCGGCCATTGAAAGCAGGTTCTGGTGGTAAAACAGCTTCATCTCGTCGACCATCATCTCCTTAGTCCACAAATCG
>JBBQKX010000018.1:0-31457 GCA_038327315.1 Burkholderiales bacterium
AGAGAAGTCAGCGGCATTAGTGAATGGCGTATCCATCCCACAGTCTCAAGTCGATTTGGCAGTACAAGCTGAAGCCAAGCAAGGTCAGGCAGACACCCCGGAATTGCGTAAGAACATCCGCGAGAGCCTGATCAAACGTGAACTGATTGTGCAAGCTGCTGAAAAGCAGGGCTTGGACAAGACAGCAGATGTACAGCGCGAGATCATGATGGCTAGGCAGACCGTCCTAATCAATGCTTATCTGGCTGACTACATCAAAAAGAATCCCGTCAGTGAAGACCTGCTCAAGCAAGAATACGAATCACGTAAAGCCAAGCTGGGTGACAAGGAATATAGCGCACGTCACATTTTGGTAGAGACCGAAGCGGAAGCCAAGGACATCATTGCCCAGTTGGGTAAGAAGGCCAAGTTCGAGAAGCTGGCAGCTAAATCCAAAGACACAGGTTCGGCGGCGAACGGCGGCTCTTTGGGCTGGGCAGTTCCAAGCAACTTCGTACCTCCTTTCGCAGAAGCGTTGAAGTCCTTGAAAAAGGGAGAGTACACCAAGGTTCCTGTACAGAGCCAATTTGGTTGGCACGTTATCCGCTTGGATGATGAGCGCGCGCTGAAGGTTCCTAGCTTTGAAGAAGTGAAGCCTCAGTTGCAACAACGTCTGCAACAGCAAACGATACAGAAAGCCATTGCTGCCCTAGAGGCTGGCGCGAAGATCGAATAAATCTTAGCAACAAGCGGCAAATAAAAAGGGCATCTTCGGATGCCCTTTTTTGTTCGCAACGCTGTTTTGCGTTGGCTACTACAGCGCCTTAGTTGATCTCCTTCTCTTCATCCACGTACTTGCTTAGCCACATACCTTGCGCAAGTATGAAAACCAACATCAGTCCAGTGAACCCGAATAGTTTGAAGTTCACCCAAGTGTCGGTGGAGTAGTTGAACGCGACATAGAGATTAAGGAAGCCTAATACGGCGAAGAATAATCCCCACATCAGGTTCAAGCGGTTCCAAGCATGTACGGGCAGCGCGATTTTTTCCTTGAGTAGATGCCGCATTAGATTCTTGTGGAAGAGGGTGTTGGAGATGAGCAGGATGGCTGAGAACAACCAATACAACACGCTAGGTTTGAACTTGATAAAGGTCTCGTCATGCAATGCCAGTGTGGCGCCGCCAAACACTGCGATGATTGCGAAGCTGACCCACAACATTATATCTACCTTGCCATGCTTGAATTTGCTCCACAGGATCTGCGCGACCGTTGCTGCGATGGCGACGGCGGTGGCGACGTAGATGCCCTGGAACTTGAAGGCAATGAAGAACAATAAAATAGGGAATAAATCGAACAGCAGTTTCATATGGATTACTTCTTTTCTAGATTGAGTGAGGCTGAGTTGATGCAATAACGCAGTCCAGTCGGTTGTGGGCCATCGGGAAAGATATGTCCCAGATGTGCACCGCATTGTTTGCAGCATACTTCTTCTCGCACCATGCCGTGGCTGGTGTCGCGATGGATCACAATGTTCTCTTCATTTTCGGCGGCCCAGAAGCTGGGCCAACCCGAGCCTGATTCGAACTTGGTATCAGAGCTGAATAAAGGACTGTTGCAACATACGCAACGATAAAGACCATCGTCGTGACAGTCCCAATAGATGCCCGAGAAGGGCGGTTCAGTACCGCACTGGCGTGCCACTTTATACTGCTCAGGTGTTAGTTGCTCACGCCATTCGGTATCGGTTTTGGTTTCCTTGTCACTCATACACTAAAGCACTTCTCCAGCATGATCTGCCAAACGCGAACGCTCGCCGCGCATCAAGGTAACGTGGCCGCCGTGTTCCCAACCCTTGAATCTATCCACCACATAGGTGAGACCCGAACTACCCTCGGTCAGATAAGGCGTATCAATCTGTGCAATGTTACCCATGCACACCACTTTGGTGCCAGGACCCGCACGAGTGACCAAGGTCTTCATCTGTTTTGGCGTCAGGTTTTGCGCTTCGTCAATGATCAGATATTTGTTCAGGAAGGTACGTCCGCGCATGAAGTTAAGTGACTTCACTTTCACGCGTGAACGGATCAGGTCGCGTGTCGCTGCACGTCCCCAATCACCGCCTTCTTCGTCATTCTTGTTGAGCACATCGAGGTTGTCTTCCAATGCGCCCATCCAAGGATTCATCTTCTCTTCCTCGGTGCCGGGCAGGAAGCCGATGTCTTCACCGACAGGTACGGTCACGCGTGTGATGATGATTTCGGAATAGATTTTGGTTTCTAAAGTCTGCCACAGTCCGGCCGCCAGTGTCAGCAGCGTCTTGCCAGTGCCAGCCTGACCGAGCAGGGTGACGAAATCGATCTCTGGATCTAGCAATAGATTGAGCACGAAGTTTTGTTCGCGGTTACGTGCAGTGATACCCCACACATTATTTTTGCTGTGGGTGTAATCAGTCAACGTGCGCAACACGGCAGTCTCATCGTCTTGCTCAAGCACGATGGCGTAGAAAGGCGTGTCGTCTTCTTTGTAAACGAATTGGTTTTTGAAGAAGGCAGCGCATAAAGGGCCGCGTATCTGATAGTAAGTGTGGCTGTCTTTCTGCCAGGACTTCATGTCCTTGCCATGGGTTTCCCAAAAATTATCTGGCAGAGGCAAGACGCCGGTGTAGAGCAGGTCGCTGTCTTCCAGCACTTTGTCGTTGAAATAGTCCTGTGCTTCCAGACCCAAGGCACGCGCCTTGATGCGCATGTTGATGTCTTTACTGACGAGGATGACTGAGCGCTCAGGCTGATCATGCTGCAAGCCCATGATCACGCCCAAGATGGCGTTGTCAGCTTTGCCTAATTCTAGGTTCTGCGGCAATTCATATTTAACAAAACTGGTTTGTAGATAGAGTCGGCCAGTGCAGTTCTTATGTGCGGCTGACTCCAGTGCGATGCCTTCTTCGATATTATGTGGTGCATCGTTGACGATTTCATCCAAAAAACGGCTGGCCTGTCGCGCGTTGCGTGCGACTTCGGTCATGCCCTTTTTCTTGTTGTCTAATTCTTCCAGCACGAACATGGGCAGACATATGTCGTGCTCTTCGAAACGATACAAGCTGGTCGGGTCGTGCAAGAGGACGTTGGTGTCCAATACAAAGAGTTTGGTATGGTTGTCGTTAGCGGCTGGCTTTTTACGTGGGGGCATCAGATTCACCTTTTTTAGTTGAGCGACTGAACGAATTCGAGCACTTGGTTTGCATGCTCGGGAACTTTTACACCGCGCCATTCCTGACGCATAACACCTGCTTTATCGAATACAAAAGTGCTGCGTTCTATGCCGCGCACCTGTTTGCCATACATGTTTTTCATCTTCATCACACCAAACAGCGTGCATAACATTTCATCGGTGTCAGATAACAGCTCGAAGGGAAGTGTAAATTTTGCTTTGAAGTTCTCGTGAGACTTGAGCGTGTCGCGCGATACGCCGACGATCTCGCATTCGGCAGCTTGGAACTTGGGATACAGGTCTCGAAACTGTTGCGCTTCAGTGGTACATCCCGGAGTGTTGTCTTTGGGGTAGAAGTAGACCACCAGATGCTTGCCGCGCTGGGCTGATAGAGTGAAAGTGAGTCCGCTGGTCGCGGGAGAAGTGAAATCGTCTACGTTATTGTTTTGCATTTATCGACTCGCTATAGATGGTGTGATTCTGTGCAAAAAACGCGGCGATGGCAAGCAACTTATTCTCTCCTCAAACCTTCTAGGTTGTGCTACGGTTGTGGTCGTTTTTTTTCAGTCAAGCAAAGATGGTTTTCATGACAGATGCAGAATACATGCAACAAGCATTGTTGCTCGCTGATCAGGCGCACGCCATCAACGAGGTACCGGTGGGCGCTATCGTAGTGAAGGACGGCGAGATTATAGGGCGCGGTTGGAATGCGCCGATCTCGCAACATGACCCCTCTGCACATGCGGAGATGCAAGCACTGCGTGAGGCGGCAAAGACCTTAGGTAATTACCGTTTAGTCGGTTGTGAACTGTTTGTCACGCTGGAGCCCTGTTTGATGTGTGCGGGAGCCATCATGCATGCTCGCATTGCACGCTTGGTCTATGGTGCGACTGATGCCAAGACAGGTGCGTGCGGCAGCGTGCTGGATGCATTCGCGCAGGAAAAATGGAACCACCATACAGCGGTCATTGGTGGTGTGATGGCCGAGGTATGCGGCAGCAAGCTCAGCGAATTTTTCGCGATGCGCCGCGCTCAGAAGAAAAACGCATGAAAATCCTGATACACATTCCTACCCAGCAACTTGAGTTGCTCGATGACTCGGGCAACGTGTTGAAGCACTATACGGTTTCCTCTGCAGGACAAGGCGTAGGCGAGCGTAGTGGCAGTTATTGCACTCCTCGTGGCAGACATATCATCCGTGCCAAGATAGGCAGTGGGAGCGAAGCTAATACGGTATTTGTAGGTAGGCGTGCCACTGGCGAGAGATACACACCGGAACTAAGCGCGCAGTTTCCGGGGCGGGACTGGATATTGACGCGCATCCTATGGCTGTCGGGCTGTGAAGTAGGTTACAACCGACTCGGTGCGAGTGATACTATGCGCCGCTATATTTATATCCATGGCACGCCGGACACGGTGATGCTAGGGCAACCGGGTTCGCATGGTTGCATACGTATGAATAACAGCGATTTGATCGAATTGTTCGATTTGGTCGATGCAGGTATCTCTGTCGAGATATTGGCTTGAAGGGGGACTCATGACTCAACCGTTTACCGTTAGTTTGGTGTGTTGGCACGATGGCGAACCGTTACTTAAAGCGATACGCACCGCAGTGTTCATTCAGGAGCAGGGCGTACCTGAAGCGATGGAATGGGACGAGCATGACGAGAGCTGTAGGCATGCGCTGGCTTTGACCACCAACGGCGAGGCAATCGGCTGTGGCCGCATGTTCAACAACGGACATATCGGACGTATCTCTGTATTGCCGCAATGGCGAGAACAGAAGGTCGGCACCACCATTATGGAAGCCTTTTTAGCTTACGCCGAGGCGCATGACTATCCGCAAGTCGATGTGGATGCACAGACCCAGGCTGTACCCTTCTATCATCGTTTTGATTTCGCAGAACAAGGTTCGGTGTTTATGGATGCGGGTATACCGCATGTCAAGATGTTGCTTAAACTAGACGAAAAAACTACGTTGTGATGCGGACTTTTTGACGTGCTCAGCCATCAAGTAACTTTCAAATCATCTGGGATTGCACGTAGCGCGCCGTCATCATGTCCATGGTGCTGATGTGATTGACGAACCAGTCTGCGACGGGCCCCTCCAACCAAGGTCATAACGCTACTACTTGCGCGCCGTTACGCCATGCGGCTGCATGTTGGTCCATGCTGAGCAGCACTTTGTCGTGCTCACCCTTGTGCAGGGGATAAGCGGGGAATGTGTAGCGCTGCATGTGACGCACTTCTTCTGCGAAGTGTTCGTGGGTATGTTCTAGGAGTGCGGTATGCAGCTCACTGATTCGTTCATGGCTAGTCCCATGTGTGTCCTTAGCGAGTGCTTATTTTACTTGCGCAAGTGCCGCTAAGAAACGCTTATCGGTCTGCACAGGTGCACTGTAGTTGTCGAAATTGTCAGCCATGATTTTATCGAGCAGATTCAAGCGGGCACGTGGTGCGGGGTGAGTTTTAAACATTAGCGCTAGAGATGAGTCTTGGGCATTGGCGGCATCCAGCATCTGCAATACTGCAGGCAAGCCATAGGGGTCGTAACCAGCACGAGTAGCAATGATGATGCCCTTGCGGTCAGCCTCGAACTCGTCGCTCTTATCCAAGCCGCGGGCATACACTTCGGTGCCAGCCTTGACGGCTTTATCCAAAATAGGTCCAGCCTTGTCTTTCAGTGCTTCGCTCGCTAGATCGGTGGCAAGGTCCATGCGTGCAGACTTTTGCAATGCAGCCAAATGATGTTTACTCAATACATGCACCATCTCATGCGCCAACACACCCGCCAATTCGGACTCGTTGCTCAGATTCATCAGCAGGCCTTTGGTAACGAAGATGGTCCCTCCCGGTGTGGCGAAAGCGTTCAGGTCAGTGGTGTCGAGCACACCGAACTGCCAAGGTAAATTTGGACGTTCGGTATGTAGGCTCAACCAGCGGCCTACATCGTTCACGTAGATCTGCACGCGCTTGTTATCCAGCAGTGGTGATGTGCCAAGTAGATTGGCTGCGATGCCATGCCCCAGTTCTATCTCTTGGGGTTCATCCAACTGTTTGTTGGCAGTTTGTACCTTTTGCAATGCCTCGCCGCCTACTTTCAGCGCTTTCTGCCAATCGATATCGAAGGCTGCTGCAGTGCCAGTGAATGCCAAGATCAGGCTAGTGATAAGGATAGTGCGTTTGTACATGATGCGACTCCTAGTGGATACGACTTACTATCGACTGAACTTACTGGACGGGGATGTATTCCAGTGTCTGACTGCTGAGCTTGCCGCTGCGCGCAAATTTCTCGGCCTGAGTCTGGCTAACCGCATAGTTTTTCATCTTGGCGAGTTCATTTGGGTTGGGGGAAGCCGTTTTGAGATCTTCTTCGGAAAGGCCGCGCACACCTGTGGCGACGGTGATGCCACTGCTACCGCTGCGGCCCATGTTGAAAAGACTCCGTAGGCCGTTGTCACCTCGCTCTTCGCTGGCGCTGTTACTGCGTAGATTGAGCATCTTCACCCAGCCACTGCCTTGGGTACTACTGATGCTCACCCAACCACCTTTGCGCAGTACGATTTTTACGCTGGATTTTTCAGCCAGCGTGGCCAGCGTTTGGGCATCGCTATAGGGTTGTTTTTTAATCTCTGTGCTGCGTATCGTAAACGCCGTTTGCTCAACGGCAGCTACCGACAAAGGTAGGCCTAGCATCATCAGGATAAGGAAGCACTGTTTCATGATTTCACCTTGGGGAAAAATAGTTCGACTTCTTGTACTCGACCTTTGACTTTATAAGAGCCCGTCGGGCTAAAGTCAAACGCATCGCCGCAGCGCTCTACGGTATCGCTGGAAACCAAGATGCGAGCCACGCCCTTGGTCAGCCCCTCGATACGACTGGAGAGATTCACGGTATCACCGATAGCGGTGTAATCCAACCTTTCATCAGAGCCAATGAAGCCGACCACGGCCTTGCCGCTGTGGATACCTATGCCTACATCGAAATCGGTGCCCTCGGCCCCTAGTTCCTGCTTGAACTTGAGCAGGCATTGCTCCATTTCGATGGCGGCCGCGACCGCATGAGTTGCATGTTGCGGGTCGTCCTGAGGGGCGCCCCAGAATGCCATGATGGCATCACCGATGAATTTATCCAGCGTGCCGCCGTGGCGGAAGATGATCTCCACTTGTAGGCTGAAATAGCGATTGAGCAAGGCCACAATCTGTTCCGGCGTATGACTCTCGGACATGGTGGTGAAGCCACGTATGTCCGAGAACAGTACGGTGATGTCGCGTGCTTGACTGCTGAGTGACTGTGGTGTCTCGCCCTGTGCGACCAAGGAATCTACGACACGTGGATCGAGGAAGCGGTTGAAGATGCGCACTGTCTGTTCACGAGTGGCCTTCTCACGCAGGTACTCGCTGAGTGCTGCGGCGAAGTAAAACAGCCAAGCGAACAGCAAAGGCGTGAACATGGCCATGCTGTATAGACGCGCCATCGCCAGATTTTGACCCGCGAGCAGTAGGGCGGTGATCGCCAGCATGGTCATGCCTATGCGTGAGGCATCAATATGGCGGGCGAACATAGGCAATTGCAGTGCGATCAGCAACAGCGCGAGCAGGGGGGCGAAATACACGGGGGCCGCACTCAGATGGCGCTGGTTCTTAAGGTTGTCTATCGCTGTCGCGAGTATTTCGGTGCCCGAATACAGACTGGAGATGGGGGTGGCGCGGATGTCATGCAAGCCGGTGGCAGAACTGCCGATGATTACGATTTTGCCGCTCAGTTCATGCGGATCGCGTAAGGGATGCTCGCGTGTCTGGTCGCTGTATAAGTCGCTGTAGGAGATGTGTTGGTAGGCAGGTTGTCCGCCGCGCCAGTGCAAGGTGATGCTGTCTTGTTCCGGTGTTGCGATCTTCAGCCCGCGCATCACTCTGGTTGGCAAGGATTCCAGCTCCCAACCACCGATGTTGCGGCGTACGTCATAGCGGCGTGCGATACCGTCCTTGTCTTCATTGAAGTTGATCAGGCCGATACGCCAAGACTCGGTGTTGATGGCTTGCGGCGGTAGCAGGATGGCACGCGCATTCAAATCCGCATCGGTGCGGTGAGGGATATCGCTGACCTTGGCGAGTTCCGATAGCGGCACACCGGTCGCTTGATCACCATTGAGTTGCAGCATGGGGAAGTAGACGTTGTTCATACCATGCAAAGTATCGTTGAGCATCTGGTCGCTCTCTGGGCGATAGCGGTCTGGCTCGCTGAACAGGATATCGAACACGATAGCGGCGGGCTGTTGTTTGGCGATGCCTTCCAGCAACTCGCCATGCACCGCACGTGGCCAAGGCCAACTGCCCGCCACGTCTTGCATTGCCGCCATGCTCGCTTCGTCTATATCTACGATGAAGATGTCGGAATCGGTCTGTAAACCGCTGGCAACGGTGCGCACAAATACGTCAGACAAACGTGCGTCAGGCGTGCTGAAGGCATTCAGCCACAAACTGTTTGCGGCGATGAGGGACACCAAAATCGCTGCTATCAGGTGGACACGTGTGAGCGGCGATTTGGTCTTCATTTGTTTCTCCGACTAGCTGAGGGTGTAGGGGAGTGGCAGTATCTCTAGCGCCACGCCAGCTTGGGTATGGATGGGATGAGTGTCCGCACTCGCGGTTTGTAAAACTGCGAGGAGATCGTAGCCACCATTGGGTGAGGGTGCAACATTGGCGATCATGCCGCTGGGCTGACCTTCCATGTCGGCACTAAATAACGCCTCACCCACTTGCGGTGTTTCAGCACACTCCAGATGCGCCAGATACATACGGCGCTTGAGCTTACCCAAGTAATGCATACGTGCCACGATCTCTTGGCCTGGGTAGCAGCCTTTTTTGAAGTTGATGCCGCCCAATGCATCTAGGTTTGCCATCTGTGGCACGAATTCTTCTTGGGTTTTTGGCACGACGACCGGAATCCCCGAGCGAATATTGAGCCAATCCCAGCACACACTGCCGACTGGGTATACGCCAAGGTCGGACCATAACCTGACAGCCTGTGCAGCGGGAGCAGATAGCAGATAGCGCGTTGCATTGATGCGGATCAGATTCACATCCTCATGGCTGACACAGGCCATATCTTCAGCGGGCAGGTCTTGATAAAAACTGCCGAGACGCTCAGTTGCGTTGGGACCTGAGATACCTAAGGTGACACGTTCATTGCTGACATCGGTGATTTTGACCTTGGCACGTAGCACATACATGGAGAGCTTTTTGCGCAAGGCCTCGGCCAAGGTGGCGGGTAGTTGCAGCAGATAGTCTTCGCCGTCACGCCAGATCAAGAACACCGCCAGCATGCGACCTTTAGCAGTGTTGAAGCTGCTCAGTTGCGCATGGCTGGTATCCACTAGACGGATATCGTTGCTCAACAAGTTCTGCAAAAAACTCTGTGCTTCTTCGCCAGTCACGCGCAGCGTGCCGAATTGGCTCAGGTCGCATTTAACGGTGTCATAGCCTGTGACTTTTAGTTCTGCATCCAAGTCGCCAAAGTGCTGTACCACGCCCTCTGCGATGTGCGCATGTTGTTGAATGAGGAAATCTTGCCAGTCTGTGTTCATAGTGTGCGTCAGCTTTCGTTGATTGCGGATAGCGATCATCTATCCGACATAGGAGTGGGGCCGATTTTACATGCAACAAGCATCAGCCAGACAAGCATCTATTGCGAATTGGATTCCCAAGTGGTTTTAGCTTGGTCTGCTGCGGGTATCACTACCATCTACCGTATGTGCCACCATAGAAAAAGCAGTTGTATGGTTCAGTTAAGTTGCTAACAAGAGGAAGTGGGTGGAAAACCCTATGCTATTCTGGTGATTGATATTGCACTCGTTCACCTAGAATTTGTAATACCTATAAAAAGATGTATGGGGAGGTTTCAATGATTCAAAATTGCATAACGCTACTTTTTGGTTCAAAGAGATTGAACGGTATCTGAGCGAATATGATGAGTTACCCAATTTCCTTTGCAACTTATCTTTTCGTGCGGGGTCTTAAAGACTGTTAACTTTAGACCATGGCGCGTTATGTCTTGAATGCCTAAGTTATCATCATTGCGATTGTTGTATGGTAATGGGTGGCAAACGTTATTCGGAGTGTTTGGTTGACCAAGAATTGGAACTAGGGGGCTGAGTTAATGCGACATATATGGCCGAACATGGTAAGCGCGACATGCTGATTCATTTAATAATGAGTTGTCAATTTAAACGAGATTGGTTGGAAGTTTTTTCATGAGAAGTAAGGTCAAAAATAGAAACCTGATTGTCATCATCCTAGCGCTGACTTGGTGCGTGATCGCTTGGCAATTAACCAATAGTTACTATATCAATCGGACTGGACAGTTAGTTGAGCAAGAGCTAGAACTAACCGAGTTGAGGTCTGAGGATTTGGCCAACAGCTTCCAGCAAAATCTGACTTACATGCAGGGCATCCCCGTATTTTTTTCTACTACGAGCCGTGTCAACAAGGCTCTCGATTTATTTGCACATGCAACGACTCCCTCAAGGTTGCCATTTGAAACCAAGCGTGACAACTGGACTAATAATCCTATTTTGCAAGATTTAAGCAGTTTTCTTGCACAGGGTAATGTTAGCCTGGGTACCAATCTGATTTATGTCGTGAATGCAGCTGGCGATTGTATCGCCGCCAGTAACTGGGGTACTGCAGAGTCGCCAATCGGCACCAACTTTGCCGAACGTGATTTTTTCAAGAAAAACAAATCCGGTGAGTTGGGTCAGCAATACGCTATTGGCAAAACAACTCATATCGCGGGTCTTTATTTCTCGGCCCCCATTTATAAAAATAAACGCTTCATGGGTGCCGTGGTAGTCAAAATTGACGTCCCTTCGCTGTATTTTATAGTCCAGCATACGAATGCATATTTGGCTGACAGTAATGGGGTCATCATACTTGCACATGACAAGCAGATGGTGATGCATACGATTCCGGACGCATCTGTTTCAAAATTGCCTATTGAGAAGGTAAAAGCAATCTATCAGCATAGTGAATTCCCTCCGATTGAATTTTCATCGTGGCGGGATCCGAACTTTTCCAATTTGAAACGATTAGAAGGGAGTTCTGTACCGTTTGTTCAATCTTCTAAAAAGCTTCCAGACTTTGGATTAACGGTCTACGTGTCCAGTGATATTGCAACTTTTTCAGACATTGATTGGGAGAGAAAGTTATTCGCAATACTCATTGCCTTGTTGGGTTGTGGACTCATGGTTGGTGTTGCAGCTGCCATTTTTTACGTGCAATCCATCAAAAGAACAAAATTGGTTTTGGAGGAAAATGAGCGCAGACTCAATGAGTCACAGCACACAGCGCATTTGGGCTCATGGGAGCTTGATCTTGTCGAGAATAAACTAGTTTGGTCAGATGAGGTTTTCCTAATTTTTGAAATAGACAAGAGCAAGTTTGATGCATCCTATGCAGCCTTTTTGCAGGCGATACATCCGATGGATCGGGAGCGTGTGAGTCGGGCTTATAGCGACCATTTGTTAAATCGCGAACCTTATGAAGTTCATCACCGATTACTGATGGCGGATGGTCGTATCAAGTATGTCGAAGAAAAGTGTAATAGCCAATTTGATATACATGGCAAAGCATTGATTTCAATTGGAACCGTTCAGGATGTGACCCATTCGAAATTGAAGGACGAATCAATGCAGGTTGCGTCCATGATTTACAAATTCAGTACAGAGGCGGTGATGATCACCGATGAGAAGAATATCATTCAGGATGTCAACCCAGCCTTTGTTAATTTGACCGGCTACACTTTGGAGGAAGTAGTTGGCAAAAATCCCAATATTCTAAAATCGGGTCGCCATGACAAGGATTTTTATAAGGAAATGTGGCATAGCTTGGAGACAACCAATCGATGGCAAGGCGAAATATGGGATAAGCGCAAGGATGGCAGTATCTATATCAAATATGCCAGTCTGAATGTCATTCGCAATTTGGACGGGGGTATTTATCGTTATGTGGCGCAGTTCTTCGATATTTCTGAACGAAAAAGACAGGAAGAGGTGATACGTACTCAGGCAAATTATGACAGTTTGACTGGCTTACCCAATCGTCGACTCTTCATGGATCGACTTGATCAGGAAATTAAGAAGGCTCATCGTGCAGGCCATGTCTTGGCGCTGATATTTCTTGATCTGGACCGCTTTAAAGAGGTTAACGATACGCTTGGACATGCCAAGGGTGATCTGTTGCTGAAACAGGCGGCACTGCGTCTCAGTGAGTGCGTGCGTGAGACGGATACCGTAGCGAGATTAGGTGGAGATGAGTTTACCTTGATATTGCCTGAGTTTGGTGAGCGGCTCCATCTTGAGCGTATTGCACAGAATATTATTAATGTGCTTGCGCAGCCATTTGACTTGAGCGACGGTGATAATGTTTATATTTCAGGAAGTCTTGGTATTACCCTGTATCCAGAAGATGCCTTAGATCGCGAGGGCTTGTTGAAACATGCTGATCAGGCGATGTACTCTTCTAAAGCCCAAGGTCGTAATCGCTTTAGTTACTTCACGGAAAGCATGCAGCAAGAGGCGATTGAAAAACGAGTATTAACGAATGAATTGCGATCTGCATTGAGTAATCGAGAGTTGGAAGTTTACTTTCAGCCGATTGTGGATATGAAGACGGGTGCAATTAATAAAGCAGAAGCCTTGTTGCGTTGGAAGCATCCCGTTCGTGGCATGGTCAGCCCGATGATATTTATTCCCCTTGCAGAAGAATCCGGCTTAATCGTGGCAATTGGGGACTGGGTGTTTCAAGAGTCAATGGCCTGCATTGAACGATGGGAGCTAAAGCTTGGACGAACTATTCAAGTCAGCGTGAATATGTCTCCCATTCAGTTTGATCAATCCTCATCCAGTACATGGATGGAATGTCTGGCAGATACTCAAGTTATAAGCCACAAAATTGCGGTCGAAATTACCGAGGGTTTGCTCATCAAGGACTCGATGAAAGTAAAACAAAAATTATTAGAGTTTCGGAATTTTGGGATAGAAGTTTCAATTGACGATTTTGGAACAGGATTTTCAGCGCTGTCCTATCTCAAACAGTTTGATATCGACTACCTGAAGATTGATCGCTCCTTTGTGCAAAATCTGATAGAAGATGAAAGCGATAAGGCGTTGACTGAAGCCATCATTGTAATGGCGCATAAACTCGGAATTAAGACCATTGCTGAGGGGGTAGAAACTGAAGCACAGCGAGATGCGTTGAGTGCGTTTGGTTGTGATTATGTGCAGGGATACTTGTATTCGCGTCCTGTTCCGGCAGTTGAATTCGAAGCATTATTGGGTAGTGCGAGTTCGAGTTTTAAATGAAACGCCTGACTTGAAGGATATTTGACGGGGTGTCTTGTATCCAAGTTGTTTACTGGGACGATTGTTCAATCTCTTCATCGCCATGACGTTCCAGTCTCATTCAGCTAAACTCGCTCGTCATGAAAAAATTCCTCGTCTACCTACTGTTGATATCGCTTACCGCTTGTGAGGGTAGCAACGACCCTTATCAAAGTCAGGTCACAGGTCTGACCACTTTCTACAATGCCTTTACAGGCCGTCCCAAGCATCTCGATCCAGCTCAGGCGTACAGCGAAAACGAGTATGAATTCCTCGCGCAGATATATGCGCCACCGCTGCAATATCATTACTTGAAGCGCCCATATCAATTGGTGCCGCTGGCGGCGAGCGAGATGCCCAAGGTGACTTTCTTGGACAAGCAACATCATGTATTGGCGGAAAATGCGCCGGCAAATAGTGTCGCTTATAGTGTGTACGAGATCCACCTTCGTGATGATATGCGTTATCAGCCGCATCCGGCTTTCGTCACCGACAAGCAGGACTTGAGTGATGTGCAGGGTGTTAACGACTTCAAGCTGACTGCTACGCGTAAGGTTACGGCGGCCGACTATGTGTATCAAATTAAACGTCTCGCTAGCCCGCAGTTGCATGTGCCTATTGCGGGCGTGATGAGCGAATACATTGCGGGTTTCAGAGAATATGCGGCTGTATTAAGTAAAGAAGCACAAGCGCATCCTGAGGCCTATCTCGATTTGAATCATTACGATATGTCGGGCGTGCAGGTGGTGGATCAAAACACCTATCGCATCACCATCAATGGTAAGTACCCGCAGTTTGCTTATTGGTTAGCGATGCCCTTCTTTGCCCCCATGCCCTTTGAGGCCGAGCGTTTCTATGCGCAACCGGGGATGAAGGCGCGCAATCTGAGCCTGGATTGGTGGCCGGTGGGCAGCGGGCCTTACTACTTGGCGGAGAACGATCCGAATCTGCGCATGGTGTTGATGCGCAATCCCAACTACGCACACGAGACTTATCCTAGTGAAGGCGAAGCCGGAGATGCACAAGCTGGACTACTGGACGATGCAGGCAAGGCGCTGCCGCTGATAGACCGCGTCGTCTACACCTTGGAGAAGGAGACGATTCCGTATTGGAATAAATTTCTGCAAGGCTATTACGATGCGTCGGGCATCAGCTCGGACAGTTTTGATCAGGCGGTGCAAGTGAATGTCGCGGGCGAGACAGCCGTTACCGACAGCATGCAAACACAGGGCATCTCACTTTCCACCGCAGTCGAGACTTCCACTATGTATACCGGCTTTAACTGGCTAGACCCTGTGGTCGGCGGGAGTTCGGAGCGCTCACGTAAATTGCGTCAGGCGATCGCCATCGCAGTGGACTTTGAGGAGTTCGTGTCTATCTTTGCCAATGGTCGCGGCATCGCTGCGCAATCGCCCATTCCTCCGGGCATCTTTGGCTACAGGGAAGGGCAGGCTGGCATCAATCCCGTTGTGTATGACTGGGTGAACGGCAAGCCGCAAAGAAAGCCTATCGCTGAAGCACAACGACTATTGAAAGAGGCCGGTTATCCAAACGGTGTGGATGCGCAGACCCACCAACCTTTGGTCATTAATTTGGACACCACCGCGAATGGTGTGGGCGACAAATCAAGACTGGATTGGATGCGTAAGCAGTTTGATAAAATCAAGGTGCAACTGGTGGTGCGCAGCACCGACTACAACCGCTTCCAAGACAAAATACGCAAGGGCGACACGCAGATGTTCTACTTCGGTTGGAACGCAGACTATCCTGATCCGGAAAACTTCCTATTTCTACTCAATGGCGCACAAGCCAAGGTGGGTAAGGGGGGGGAGAACGCAGCCAATTACGACAACCCAGAGTACGACCGATTGTTCGAACAGATGAAGAACATGGACAACACGCCAGAGCGACAACACATCATCGACCAGATGCTAGCGATATTGCACAGCGACTCACCGTGGTTGTGGGGCTATCACCCCAAGAAATACATCCTGCAACACGCTTGGCTACATAACGTAAAGCCTAATGTGATGGCGAACAATAAGATCAAATACTGGCGCATAGACAATGCGTTGCGTGATCGATTCCGCCGCGAGTGGAATCAGCCTGTGTTGTGGCCACTTTGGTTAGGTGGGCTGGTCTTGCTAGGTTTGGTGGCCTGGGTGCTCAGGGTGCTGCGTAAGCGCGAGCTGGCGAAGTGAAAATGCCTGTGCCCTAGATTTGCTGAACTTGCGTGCTTGCTGGATTGCAGTCTTTAATATGCTAAACACCAACAGTAGGCGCCTAGAGGCGGACCCTAATATATTTTTTCATTTGCTTAATTTTAGACAGCAAGTTCGTTGCGATGTCATAACGTCTAGTGTGCGTCAACGTTTGTCCGCAATAGGCCACACATTGAGCCTAGAGTGACTTGAAGTTAATATTAAATTTATATCAATATATATTGGTTGATTGTGGTAAGATGTTAATCTAATTGGTAATTATGAATATAATTCCATATGCATCTGGGGTGTAGTATTGAGTTTCCCACAACTTTCACCCTTTCAAATTTTTCCGAAGTCCGAGTTGATTCTTGCAATCATTTCTGGCGTTGATGGATTCTGAATACTCCAAATATAGAAAGGCTGACGGCATAAATGAATACTCCGCATACAGCTACTTCCAGCAAACAATCTATTTCATCTGCGCAAGGCCGATCGGTATTGGTGTTCGGTGAAGTATTGGCAGATGTCTTTCCCGATCGCTCCATACTTGGTGGTGCGCCCTTCAATGTGGCCTGCCATCTTCAGGCTTTTGGGCTAAATCCACTTATGATTACGCGTTTGGGCAATGATGCTTTATGCGCTGAGGTGTTGGGCGCTATGAATAAGATGGGCATGAATACCCTTGGTGTGCAATTGGATGAGTGTTATCCGACCGGTCAGGTCATCGTTCATATTGAGGGAAAAAGTCATCGCTTCGAAATACTGCCGATGCAGGCTTATGACTATATCAATAGTGCTTTGGCGCTCAGTGCAACGAGTGACATAAATCCAGATTTAATCTATTTTGGCACGATGGCGCAACGCGGCGATACGTCTAGGCATGCGCTTAATTCATTGATGAACGCAAGCAATTCAAAACGATTTTTGGATATCAATTTACGTGCGCCTTGGTACGATACTGAGACATTGCGACGTTCGCTAGAACAGGCCAATCTGGTCAAGATTAACGATGATGAGCTGGATGAGCTGAGTATCTTGTTTGGTCTGACGGGTGCTGATGCACATGCCTGTGGTAGGAGTTTGTTGCAGCGATTTGATCTTGAGCAATTGACCGTCACGTGTGGTGAAAATGGTGCTTGGCAAGTTGCGCGAGATGGTTCGGTGACATCCTTGGGCAGTCAATATAAAGTTGCTAATCCGGTCGACACGGTAGGCGCTGGCGACGGCTTTGCCGCAGTCAGCATAATTGGTGCACTGTTGGATTGGCCAGTTGCACTCAGGCTGGAACGAGCCAATGCTTTTGCTGCCGCATTATGCGGGATACGCGGGGCCATTCCTGAGCAGGCTGACTTCTATCGACCTTATGCAGAGGAGTGGCAGTTATGAGCAAGCATCTAGCTGTAAGTGTAAAGCCACTCACCATTGTGCTCATCAGCGTACATGGCTTGATGCGTGGCAATAACCTCGAATTGGGCCGCGATGCAGATACAGGTGGTCAGACCAAGTATGTCGTGGAATTGGCACGTGCGCTTGGTGAGCGCTCGGATGTGGCGCAAGTGGTACTTTTGACACGGCGTGTTATCGACGAGCAGATAGATACCGATTACGCACAATTGATAGAGCCTCTTTCAAGCAAGGCGGGTATCGCACGTATCGAATGTGGCGAATCGAAATATCTGCGCAAAGAGATGTTATGGGATTCATTGGAGAATTTTGCCGATAATGCACTTGCTTGGTTGAAGAGTCAGGGCATTGTTCCTGACATACTGCACAGCCATTATGCAGACGCCGGTTATGTCGGTTCGCGCCTATCTCATCAGTTAGGCGTGCCCTTGGTGCATACTGGGCACTCCTTGGGCCGCAACAAACGCAAGCAGTTGCTGGCCAGCGGGGTCAAACGTAGCGAGATTGAAAGCACCTACAACATCTCGCGACGCATAGAGGCGGAAGAGACCACGTTGGGTGTAGCAGAGTGTGTCATCACCAGTACGCAGCAAGAGATCGAACGGCAATACGGTTTGTACGACTTCTATCAGCCTGAGCGTATGTGTGTGATCCCGCCTGGGACAGACTTGACGAAGTTCTTTCCGCCTACGGGAGATGAGAAAACCAGTCCTATCGCACAGGAACTCAAACGTTTTTTGAAGAAGCCGGACAAGCCCATCATCCTGGCTCTTTCGCGTCCCGATCCGCGCAAGAATATCGTCGCGTTGATAGAAGCTTATGGGAACTCACCGCTGCTTCAACATGAAGCCAATCTCGTTATCGTGGCAGGCAATCGCAACGACATTCGGGATATGGAAGATACTTCAAGCGGTGTATTGAGCGATATCCTACTTGCTATAGATAAGTACGATCTGTACGGCAAAGTTGCCTATCCCAAGCACCATCAGCCCGCAGATGTTGCGACCTTGTATCGGCTCGCAGCAGAGACGCGTGGGGTCTTCATTAATCCTGCGCTGACTGAGCCATTCGGTCTGACGCTGATAGAAGCTGCTGCTTGTGGGTTGCCCATCGTGGCGACTGAAGATGGCGGCCCGACCGACATTATCAAGAATTGTCAGAACGGTTATTTGATCAACCCCTTGGACCGTGCAGCGATTGCGGACAATCTGTTGAACATCCTGACTGACAAGGTGCAATGGCGGAAGTTTTCTAAGAACGGTATACAGGGTGTACGCCGTCATTATTCTTGGGCAGCCCATGTGGAGAAATATCTGCAAGTGGTACGACCTTTGGCAGAGCGTTCGCAGCCGTTCACACCCGCCAAGTTGAATCGTCGCTCAGGCGTGTATCGCAACCGAGCCATATTCACTAGCATAGATCTGAATCTACTGGGCGATCCCAAAGCGCTGTCAACGCTATTGGAAAGTATTAAAGCACACCGCAAAACCACAATCTTCGGTATCGCAACAGGGCGTCGCTTGGACGATGCCTTGTCTAAGTTGCGCCAGCACAACATACCTAAGCCGGATGTACTAATCACAGGGCAGGGCACAGAAATCTACTATGGTGCAGATCTAACACGTTCCGAAATCTGGGAGAGGCACCTCAACCATCTGTGGAACCGGCAGGCTGTGAAAGAAATCTTGTCCGAGATGCCTTGATTGCAGTTGCAGCCTAAGCTCTATCAAAGTCACAACAAGCTCAGCTATTACTTCGACCACAATGTCGCGAACATTAAAGAAATCAGGCAGGCACTGTTGCGCAACGAGCAGGCAGTGAATGCCATCTTCTCTTTTGGGCAATATTTGGATGTCGTGCCAGTACGCGCTTCCAAAGGGTTGGCTCTGCGCTGGTGCGCGGAACAATTAGGCTTTGCATTAGAGAATACCCTTGCGGCAGGCGCAACAGGTGCTGATACCGATATGCTGCGCGGTAATACGCTAGGTGCAGTACTCGTCAGTCCACATCGTGACGAACTTACCGAACTTAACGACATTGATAATATCTACTTCGCTTCTAAGCCCAATGCTGCAGGAATACTTGAGGCGATAGAGCATTATCAATTCTTTTCACGCGAAGAAAGAAAGGCTGCTACATGAAGCGCTACTTGTTATGCACAGACCTAGATCGCACATTGATCCCTAACGGGGCGCAACCTGAGTCACCGACTGCTCGGGAACGATTCCGTCTGCTTGCTGCACGTCCTGACGTCACGCTGGCCTATGTCAGTGGTCGTCATCGTGAGTTGATTGAGCAAGCTATCGTTGAGTACGACCTGCCGCAACCTGATTATGCCATCGCCGATGTGGGGTCTACCATCTACCGAAATGGCTCCGAAGGCTGGCAGCAATGGAGTGCATGGGATAGCAACATCGCACCTGATTGGCAAGGTCTTAGTCACGCCAAACTCTATGAATTGCTGAGTTACATTCCCTTGTTAAAGTTGCAAGAAGCCGAGAAGCAAAGGCAGCACAAACTCAGTTTCTATATTGAGCTGGGAGTGGACTCGCAGGCGTTGATACAGATTATCGATAGGCGCTTGAAACAGGCGGACATCAAAGCGAATCTGATCTGGAGCATAGACGAAGCCGCTAATATTGGATTACTCGATGTACTGCCTGCCAGTGCCAACAAACGCCACGCCATACATTTTTTGATGACGCAAGATGAATATGCGACTGAGGAGACGATGTTTGCGGGTGATAGTGGCAATGATCTGGATGTATTGCTGAGTGACATCCCTTCGGTATTGGTCGCCAATGCGGATGCTGAGATTAAAGCACTTACCTTCAATTCGGACCCCGCCAAAATGTATATCGCTGCTGGCGACTTTCTTGGCATGAACGGAAACTACAGTGCGGGCATCCTTGAAGGTGCCGCACATTATTGGCCAGAAATTGGTGTCTGGCTGAAACAAACCCAAATAGGCTAACTATGTACGAACAAGCGTCACACGCACTGCTGAACGAGATATTGCTTGAGCTTAAACCAGAGATTGGTCGCCACAAAATGCGACATTTCTACACCCGTCTGGGTGCAAATTTCTATGCGATTTACTCGCTGTTTAATCTGCTTTATGGCAAACGACCAGACTTTAAAGAGCAAATGGTCAGTTTGGTTGAGACACTCGCTTTGCGTTACATCGAGCGTACGCCCACTTTGCGCAAATCCGATCTTGAACGTGAGAGCGACTACAACTGGTTTCTCAGCCAAAAATGGGTGGGCATGGCGCTGTACTGCGACCGCTTCGCCGATGATTTGACAGGTTTGCGCGAACGCTTACCTTACCTTCAAGAGCTGGGTATTAATCTGCTCCACATTATGCCCATCCTTGATTGTCCAGAAGATGCCAGTGACGGTGGTTATGCGGTGCGCGACTTTACCAAGGTGGATGCGCGTTATGGCACAACGCAAGATGTAGAGAAGCTAGCGGATACGCTAAAGAAGCGCGACATGCTGCTAGTACTCGATGTGGTGGTCAATCACACATCTGATACTCACGAGTGGGCAAAACTAGCGAGGCAGGGCGACAAAAAATATCAGGACTACTACTACGTATTCGATGATCGAGAGATACCCGATCAGTATGAGCAAACCATGCCTGAAATCTTTCCAGAGCAAGCGCCAGGAAATTTCATCTGGGATGAAGAGATGGGTAAATGGGTGATGACGGTATTCAACCACTACCAATGGGACCTGAACTACAACAACCCTTCGGTATTAATAGAGATGGTAGATATCATCCTATTTTGGGCCAATAAGGGGGCGGACATTCTGCGCTTGGACGCGGTCGCATTTTTGTGGAAGAAAATAGGCAGTGCATGTCAGAACGAACGCGAAGCGCACTTGATATTGCAACTTATGAAGGATTGCTGCCAAGTTACCGCGCCGGGTGTGTTATTCATCGCTGAAGCCATTGTGTCACCCAGCGAAATCACAAAGTACTTTGGTGAAGATGCAATCAATGCAAAGGAATGTGAGATTGCCTACAACGCAACCTTGATGTCACTGCTGTGGGATGCGGTAGCCACTAAGAACGCAGCATTGCTTAAGCTTGGTATTAACAGTCTGCCCAATAAATTAGAGCGTGCAAGTTGGCTCAATTACGTGCGTTGTCATGATGACATCGGATTGGGTTTTGACGATAACGATGCTAGGGCGGCGGGGTACGAGCCGGCTTTACATCGCCGCTTCCTAATTAACTACTTCACCGGCAGACACGCCGGCTCACATGCTCGCGGCCTGCCCTTCGGTGAAAACTTCAAGACTGGCGATGCACGTATATCAGGTTCGCTCGCCTCGCTGGTTGGGCTTGAATACGCACTAGAGAAAAATGACGAGAATGCGCTCAATGATGCGATTCAAACCATCGTGTTACTACACAGCATGATCCTATCTTTCGGTGGGATTCCCTTACTCTACTACGGTGATGCGATAGGGATGCTTAATAGCCTTGAATATTTGGCTGATCCAAATAAGCGTGATGACAATCGCTGGGCACATCGTTCGCACTTCGATTGGCATCAAGCTGAGAAGCGTCATACACGAGGCAGCATAGAGTTTCGCATCTTCAGTGCTCTGAAAAAGTTGATTGCAATACGCAAGGAGTCGAGTGCATTTGCAGATTTCGATAACCGACAGATGCTGCTTCTGAGCAACCCTAATCTGCTCGCTTTTATTCGCACTGACCAGCACAACAAAGCCAACGCCGTACTTGTGATTGCAAATTTCAATACTGCAGCTCAGGCGCTGCCATTGAGTTCCTTGCAGCAAAACGGTCACTTTCTGCATGGCAGCATGAAAGACATCTACAGCAATGTTCGCATCGAACCCGAGGGAGATAATCTCGTCATCCCACCACTATCCTTTTACTGGTTGGTTGAGTAAATCGTCAGAAGCACTCTTTTGTGTCGCTATCTTGGTTGGCGTGATGCCGTATATGAAGGTGCGCCGAGCTTACAGGCAGGCCTGATCGTGCTGTCACCTTGTCTTTTCGGTGCTTAGTAAAAAGCGCAGCGCAGGTGGCGTGTCCGGTTGCGAGACTGAAGCCTTAATAACGATATTGTGAAAGTAATATGACTGATCTGATTAATTCCACAATCCTAATGTTTGTCCTCCTCAATCCTTTTCTGGTCATCATCTATCTGGTGGACATGGTCGAAAAACTGGATCGTAAGCAATTTGCCCACGTACTAATCCACGGCAGTCTCATCGCTACTTCGGTGTTCTGCATTTTTGCCGCCCTTGGTGATGCTATTTTCGTCAGCGTCGTACAGGCGGAATTCGCTTCCTTTCAGATATTCGGGGGAGTGGTATTTCTCCTTATTGGGCTTCGGTTCGTCTTCCGCGGACCTTCGGCCATCGAAGCACTCAGGGGTGAAGCCAGTGGTCTGGCGGGCGCAATCGCCATGCCAGTTCTGATAGGCCCTGGCACAATCAGTGCCAGCGTAGTCATCGGTAAGCGGCACGAAGTGTTGCTTGCCTGTTCCGCCATCATCGCAGCCGTATTCATATCAGTCGTGATTATGCTTGCCCTCAAAGCATTGCACGACTACGTCCGCCCGCGCAATGAACCCGTCATCAAGCGATATATTGAGATTGCCGGTCGAATAACAGCGTTGTACGTCGGTACCATTGCGGTAGAGATGATCATGCAAGGATTGCGGACATGGGCAGGCAAGTTCTGATGAGCAGGCCATTACAAATGCTCGCTTACGATATGGGATTCGCCAATGAGTTCACATACCGGTTATATTTTTGGTGCTGGAATAACACCAGCGACTATTTTGAAGCGACTCTCGCTAGATTGATTTTTTAGCTTCATTTTTTCTGGCGTACCTTCTTCATCTGAATCTTGTTAGTAAATGGCGATTAAGCAGATATTCTTCTGCCTATATTTTGGCGCACCACACTATTGAGTGATGTTGCGTGTGACAGCGCACAGTTGGAATGCGTGAAACGGCACAAGCTGTGACCGTTAAGAAATGGGAAGCCACATTTCTTATCAGTTGAATTGTTTAACTTAACTACATAAATTGGAGAATAAACGATGGAAACAATGTACATAACGAGAATGAATAATCCCGGAAAGCCAGGAGAAATCCTTGAACAACAGCACACTCGCCGTGAAATAATTGACCGCGCAGAAACAGTACTGGCATCACAGATGTCGTTAGAAGGGGGTTTGGCCTTATATTCTGGATTGGAAGAAGTCGGAAAACGCGGGACCGTCGGCGAGGCTACTGTTTACGGTTACGTCGACAAGTCTGGGCAGTCGGTTGATTTTACCGAAGACATGAAACTCAAAGCGGCGATTGCCTTGCTCAACTCCAAGGGAAATTATTTTGAAGCAACTCCTGTAAAATAAATCCGTTAGCTTTATCATTTTTGTCATGCCATTCATTCAACTGAATTTTGTTAGTAGATGGCTAGTTTTGGTGTGTTGTGGTCGTTCATTATCCTGTGAGCCACTGAACATGCCGACTAACAAATACACTCTGACACAAACTTTCATTTAGTTTGCTATTAGTAAAAAACTCATCCCATCGCGTCATTCACTTGTTCATTAAACTCAGCCAAGCTCACAGCGGCTTGGACTTCACGTGGCATAGCATCACGCACCGAGAACACGCCCAGTATTTTGTTGGAGCTCGTGTTCACAACGGGGAGGTGGCGATAACCGCGCTCTATCATCATTAGCACCGCATCGGCGACCTTGGTCTCTGGGCCTATGCAGTCTGGGTTGCGGGTCATGATGTCGGCGACGGTAGTAATCGCGGGGTCGACGGCTTTGGCTAACACGCGTGTCATCAGATCACGTTCGGTGACGATGCCGTGCAGGGTGTTGGATGTATCGATGACCAGTATGCTGCCGCAATTCTCGCGTGTCATCACACAAGCGGCGTGGTGTACGGTGGCGTTGGGCGGCACGCTGACGACATGACGTTGCGCCATGGATTGGAATACGGTGCGTTCGTTCATGACAGTCTCCTTAGACAAAATTGTTCTGAAGATAGGGTGTATACATTTTTATCGCAGGCCCGCGTTGATCTTGTCTAGCGCCTGTGAACCCGGACACAGGTCAGTCATACCCAGCGCATTGAGTGGTCGGTCGCAGGTATTGAGCGAGGTGTGCAGATCGGTGGGCAGTGGGTCCAGATAGAGCAGGCCGGTCACAACTTCGCCGCGTGACGCATGATCGTTCATATAGCTCATCGCAGCATAGCGATCGGTTGAGTCGTAGTCTGCATGCAGCTTGCGCAGGCGCAGGGTTGAGCCGTCGTGTTGTGGCACATCTATCACTTCGCCAGGTGCATAGCTGGCGGTGATCTCCTCGCCGGGCGGAAAGAAGTCGATGCGGCTCACTGCCTCGTTGTGCTGGCGGATAAAGTCATAACTTTTGGTGCTGCCACTGTGATTGTTGAAGGTCACGCAAGGACTGATGACATCGATGAATGCCGCGCCACCGTGTGCGAGCGCACCTTTGATCAGTGGTATTAATTGCTCTTTGTCGCCAGAAAAACTGCGTGCTACATAGGTCGCGCCCAGTTGCAGTGCGAGTCCGACCAAGTCGATAGGGCTGTCAGTGTTGATCGCCCCCTTCTTACTTTTAGAGCCGCGATCTGCAGTGGCAGAGAACTGTCCTTTGGTGAGACCGTACACACCATTGTTCTCAACGATGTAGGCCATGTTTACGCCACGACGCATGGCGTTGGCGAATTGTCCCAAGCCTATGGAGGCAGAGTCACCATCACCCGATACACCGAGATAGAGCAAGTCGTTATTGGCGAGATAGGCGCCGGTCAGTACCGATGGCATACGCCCGTGCACGGTGTTGAATCCATGCGATGCGCCAAGGAAATATGTCGGTGTCTTAGAGCTGCAACCAATGCCGGAAAGTTTGGCAACTCGATGCGGTTCGATGTTCAGTTCCCAGCAAGCTTGAATGATGGCGGCTGAGATGGAGTCGTGGCCGCAACCTGCGCAAAGTGTGGAAATCGGACCTTCATAATCGCGGCGGGTATAACCGACCTTATTGGTGGTCAGGGTGGGGTGATGCATGCGGGGTTTGGCGATGTAAGTCATGCTGTCTCCTTGATGCGTGTGCTGTCTGTGCCTTCTTTAGGATGCACGATGTCGCGTATGGTGCGCGAAATGAAGCGGGCGGTTATAGGCGTACCGTCGTAGTGCAACACGCGTTTCAACTTGGCAGGATCTATCTCCAGTTCATTGATGAGCAAGCTGCGCATCTGGGCATCGCGGTTCTGCTCAACCACGAACACACGCTCATGCTGTGCGACGAAATCCGCCACGCTTTGCGGGAATGGGTAGGCTTGCAAACGCAGTGCATCGATATGGATACCTTCCGCCTCCAGCACATCAAGTGCTTCGTGCATCGCTGGACTGGTAGAGCCGTAGTAGATCACGCCTAGATTGGTCTTTTGTCGAGCAGCACGCAATATGGGTTGAGGCACCAAATCGGCCGCAGTCTTGAACTTCTTGTTCAGCCTTTCCATGTTGTAGATGTAGTCTGGGCCACGCTCGGAATAACGTGCATAAGCATCTTTGGTCGTGCCGCGCGTGAAGTAGCTGCCCTTGCTGGGATGTGTGCCAGGCAGGGTACGCCAAGGAATACCGTCACCGTCTACATCTTTGTAACGTCCAAAGTCTTTACCCGCTTCCAGTTCTTCAGCTGTCATCACCTTGCCAGTGTCGTAGCTGCGGCTGTCATCCCAAGTGAAAGGTTTGCACAGGCTATGGTTCATGCCGATGTCTAGGTCGCTCATCACGAAGATCACTGTCTGCAAACGATCGGCCAAGTCTAGCGCGGTAGCTGCATGAGTGAAGCATTCGTGTGGGTCTTGCGGGAACAGCATCACATGCTTGGTGTCACCATGCGAGGCATAAGCGCAGGACAATAAATCGGATTGTTGGGTGCGGGTGGGCATGCCTGTGGAAGGGCCGCCGCGTTGCACGTTGAAGATGGTGACAGGAATCTCAGCGAAGTAAGCCAGACCGATGAACTCTGTCATCAGCGACACACCGGGGCCAGAAGTGGCAGTGAAGGCACGTGCGCCGTTCCAGCCTGCGCCGACTACCATGCCGATGGAAGCCAGTTCGTCTTCAGCCTGCACGATGGCATAGCGTTGTCTGCCAGTGTCAGCTTCGGTACGGAACTTGGCGCAATATTTCTGGAAATTCTCCGCCACAGAAGAAGATGGTGTAATCGGATACCAAGCCGCGACAGTCGCACCGCCGTAGACGAAGCCCAAAGCGGCGGCCGAATTGCCATCGGTGAATATCTGCTCACCGACCTTATCGGAACGCTGTACGCGTATGCCTAGCGGAGCGGTGAGGTGTTGCTTCACATAGTCGCGGCCCAGATGGAGTGCCTGTTTGTTGGAGTCGAGCAGGCGTTCCTTGCCTTTGAATTGTTCGGCGAATAACTTTTCGAATACCTCGGCTTCCACATCCAGCAACACTGACAACGCACCCACATAGATGATGTTCTTGAACAACTGGCGTTGCCGCGCATCACTGTAAGTTGCATTGGCGATTTCGGTGAGCGGGATACCGATGACTTCGATGTCCTCGCGGAACTTGGAGGCGGGCATCGGGCGGGTGCTGTCGTAGAACAGATAGCCACCGGGGGTAATTTCGGCAACGTCTGCATCCCAAGTTTGTGGATTCATCGCGACCATCATGTCCACGCCGCCGCGTCTGCCGTGATAACCCTTCTCGCAGACGCGCGCTTCATACCAAGTCGGCATGCCTTGGATGTTGCTGGGGAAGATGTTGCGTGGGCTGACCGGTACGCCCATGCGCATCACGGCTTTGGAGAATAGTTCGTTAGCCGAGGCAGAGCCTGAGCCGTTGATATTGGCGAACTTGATGACGAAATCATTGATCGCTGTGATGCGTTTCATGCTGCCTCCGCTGGGACGATAGGGGCGAAATGGCTGTCTCTACAGCGCGGCCCGGCTGGTGTGGTGTTAAGCAGGAACTTCTGCATGTCCCATGCACCGGTCGGACAGCGCTCTGCGCACAAGCCGCAATGCAGACAGACGTCCTCATCTTTGACCATAATGCGTCCAGTCTTGAGTTCACCGGATACATAGAGATCCTGCGTGAGATTTTCTGCGGGTGCTTTCAAACGCGCACGCAGATCAGTTTCCTCGCCGTTGTGGGTGAAGCTGATGCAATCCATGGGGCAGATGTCCATGCAGCTGTCGCACTCTATGCAAGTGGTGCGATTGAACACCGTCTGAACATCGCAATTCAGACAGCGGCTGGCTTCTTTGAACGCGGTGGCGGCATCGAAGCCTAGTTCCACCTCGACCTTAATACTGGCTAGCGCCTTCTCTGCTGCTGCCCATGGCACTTTGAAGCGCACATCATTGGAGACGTCGTTGTGATAACTCCATTCGTGTATGCCCATCTTTTGTGACAGCAGATTGGTCATCGGTGGTGGGCGATTTGTGAGTGCCTCGCCATGTAGCAAGCGGTCTATGGAGACGGCTGCTTCGTGGCCGTGCGCGACAGCGGTGATGATGTTCTTGGGGCCATAGGCTGCATCGCCACCGAAGAAGACCTTCGAGTTACTGGATTGGAAGGTGCCTTTGCCTAATACCGGTAAGCCCCATTTATCGAAATCGATGCCGCAATCTGACTCTATCCAAGGGAATGCGTTCTCCTGACCGACCGCGACCAATACGGTGTCGCAAGCGATAATGACATCGGCTTCACCGGTGGGGATGAGACTGCGTTTGCCCTTGGCATCGTATTCGGCGCGCACCAACTCGAAGGTCATACCGGTGAGTTTGCCTGCACTGTGCTCGAAGCTTTTAGGGACGTGGAAGTTGAGGATAGGGATGCCTTCATGCACGGCCTCTTCTTTCTCCCAAGGTGAGGCTTTCATTTCTTCAAAGCCACTACGTACTACAACTTTGACATCGCTACCCCCTAAGCGCCGTGCAGAGCGGCAGCAGTCCATTGCGGTGTTGCCGCCACCGAGCACGATGACGCGCTCACCGACACTGGTGATATGTCCGAAAGAAACCGAGGCCAACCAGTCGATGCCGATATGGATGTGCTCGGCGGCTTCAGTTCTACCGGGGACGTGTAAGTCACGACCGCGTGGTGCACCTGAGCCGACGAATACCGCATCGTAGTTTTGCGCTAACAAGTCCTGCATAGAGCTGATGCGTTGACCGCTGCGGAACTTCACGCCCATATTTAGGATGTAGTTGGTCTCCTCATCTATGACTGCCTCTGGTAATCGGAAGCGTGGAATCTGCGTGCGTATGAAGCCGCCTGCTTTGGCTTCACCATCGAATATGGTGACTTCATAGCCCAGTGGCGCGAGATCGCGTGCGACGGTCAGTGAGGAGGGACCAGCACCCACGCAGACGATGCGCTTGCCATTGAAGGGCGCGATGCTGGGCATACGTGCGCTGACATCGGCCTTGAGATCGGCGGCAACACGTTTAAGGCGGCAGATGGCGACGGGTTCAGGCTGCGCACCGTTGTTCTCTTCCACGCGTCCGCGTCGGCAGGCTGGTTCACAAGGACGGTCACAGGTACGCCCGAGTACACCCGGGAAAACGTTGGAGACCCAATTAATCATATAAGCATCGTCGTAACGACCTTGGCCTATCAGACGGATGTATTCAGGGACGGGGGTGTGGGCAGGACAGGCCCATTGGCAATCGACGACTTTGTGGAAGTAAGTCGGATTAGCTGTGTTGGTTACTTGCAAAGTCTCCTCCTATTCGGCATGTACGATGTCTGTAACAGCGTAAGTGCGGACATCCTACGCTCATGGAATTCATTTTGCTTGACCTGTATCAAGAAAAATTCCTTAGATATTTTGAGTGGCGGGAAAGCTCACGGATATTGGGCTACAGCCTAGTTAATAGTCATGTGCATCAGTCGGGTTTTGTTTGTGCCAGCAGCACTCGCGGTAGAATGTCCTTCTCCACCTATCACCGCCGCCCACACCTAAGTATGGCCATCGAAACTGAACTTAAATTGCGCATCGCGCCGCAACATCTCGCCAAGCTCAAGCGTCATCCTTTGTTCAAAGAACATCAGCTTGCGCGTGCCGTGTCACGACGTTTGTACAATGTGTATTTTGATACGCCCGAACTGGATTTGAATAAATCCAAGATGGCTTTGCGGTTGCGTCGTAGTGGTAAGCAGTGGTTGCAGACGCTCAAAGGCGGCGGTGGTATCAAAGGCGGGTTGCATCAGCGCAGCGAGTGGGAGTTCCCTGTCCATGCTGAGGCGCTGGAATTCGATCATCCCGATGCGGCCGAGTGGAATGAATTGTTACCCCAGGCTTGGCGTGCTCGTTTGCATGCTTTGTTTGTGACTGATTTTCAGCGCAGTAGCCGTGTCATTGCATGGCGGGGTGCGCAGATCGAAGTGTGTATGGATCAGGGTGAAATCACAGCGGGTGAACGCAGACATGAGATATGCGAGTTGGAACTGGAATTGAAATCGGGCGAGCCGCGTCAGTTGTTCGAGCTGGCCATTGCCATTTTAGACATCGTGCCCGTAGAAATTGAAGTGGTGAATAAGGCCGAATACGGATTCCGTTTATTGGGGAATCGCATCGAACAGCCAGCCAAAAGTAGTTTGCCGAAAGTGAAACATAGCGAAGCATTGATCGACTCTATGCAGACCTTGATTTGGTCTTGTATGTTGCACCTACAGAAGAATTGGCGCGGTGCTTTATTGGGCGAGGATGCGGAATTCCTACATCAGGTTAGGGTGGGCAGTAGACGCTTACGGGTGTTGTTGCAACTTCTTCAACAACTGCGTAGCGACGAGACCTTGGAATGTTTGAATGCGGAGTTGGCAGACCTTACACTGTTACTCGGTCGTATCCGCGATTGGGATGTGTTCGTCACCGAGACACTGGCGGGTATGAAGCATGTGCAGGGTTTGCTGCGCGAAAGTGAACGCCAGCGTGCTCGCAGTCATGAGGCCCTGCGCGGTCAGACGGGTGCGCTGCAGAGTCTGATGTTGCGCCTAGCTTTGTGGATGAACAGCGATTATTGGCAGCGTCTGGAAAAACATGCGCCTAAGGCTCAGGACTTTGCCGCACGTCGCTTGAATAAACTCGCGCACCGATTGGCGCTGAGTATCGCGCAACTGGACGATGCAAATGCGGAGCAATTGCATGAGTTGCGTATACAGGCGAAGAAGCTCAGATATACCTCAGAGGCATGCGCGGTGTGGTTCAACGAAAAGCACAGCGCGACTTTTATCGCAGCCCTAGCGGAGGTCCAGCAAGTGTTGGGCAAGATCAACGATGCGGCTGTAGCAGAACGATTATTGGCGGAATTGGATACCACGGCGCATGAGGAAGCCGTGTGTCAGCTGCAAGATAAGTTGATACACGCTTTGAGCGGACAGCATGCCGCCTTGCGACATGCCCTCAAACACTTCGATAAGCAGAAGATATTCTGGCGTGCTTGAGGCGATGATGGACTGGCAGCCACAGGCTCTGCTGCAAGCGCCCATGTTCGCACCGTTGCGAGCACTTATCGCACGACTACCGCAAACACACTATCCCGAACTGATAGACCTCAACGCCTTGCTGCATGGTCGGGACATCTGCGTGCAAGCAGGACATGCTTTGCGCTTCGTACCGCAACAGCAAGGTAAGTTGGGTTTTGAATCGCAATATGAGCCGCGCTGTTATCTCAATGGTGAGGTGCAGACTCGTGCGCACAATGATCATGATCTCCTCAATGCACTGGTGTGGCTGACCTTCCCGCGTGCCAAGGCCGCAATCAATGCACGTCATTACCAAGCGCTGCTAAACCTTGAGTACGCAGAGGGTGGCAGTCAGCGTGGTGCGATACGCGATACCAATACCTTGATGGATGAGTCGGGCGTGATCGTGGCGTGTGCGGATGCGGACTTAGCACGCATGCTGCGCGAGTTTCAATGGCATGACTTGTTCGTTCAGCACCGCACGCAAGTGATGCAGCGGATGGGCTTCTATTTGTTCGGTCATGGTCTATACGAAAAGGCGGTGCAGCCTTATGTAGGCATCACTGGGCAGGGCATCATCTTGGTAGTCAGCGCAGATTTTTTTGCACTCACTCAAGCGCAACAGTTGGCTCAACTGGATGAGCAATTGGCGGCGTATTGGGCTGACCCTGAGAATTGTCGTAGTACGCGTGAACTGTGTCCCGTACCTTTGTTGGGCGTGCCGGGATGGTGGTC
>JBBQKX010000019.1:0-28046 GCA_038327315.1 Burkholderiales bacterium
GAATCTATACGGATGTTGCCGTTCATCTTCTGGATATTGGTCTTGACCACATCCATACCTACGCCACGACCAGAGACGCTGGAGATCTCATCTTTGGTGGAGAATCCAGGCAGAAAGATTAATTCCAGACATTGGTTCTCGTCCAAGGCATTGGCTACTTCGGTAGTGATTAAGCCCTTCTCGATTGCTTTATTGCGTATCACCTCAGGGCGCATCCCACGTCCATCATCAACAATCGTGATCTGGATGTGATCTCCCTCTTGGCGGGCACTCAGATTCACCACACTCTTTTCAGGCTTACCCTGAGCGATCCGATCCTCGGTGGTCTCTACGCCATGATCAACCGCATTACGTACCAAGTGCACCAGTGGGTCATTAAGGTCCTCTATCATGGTTTTATCCATTTCGGTCTCTTCACCGGACAACACCAGTTCCACATCCTTGCCCAGAGAGCGGGCAAGATCGCGTGCCAAACGAGGATACTTTTTGAACAATCGACCTATGGGCTGCATACGGGTCTTCATCACTGCGTTCTGCAGACTGACCACCAACATATCCAACTGTGAAACAGACTGGTCAAGTTCTAGCAGAGTGTTAGCGTTATTGCGCCCCTGTATCAAGTCGGAACGCAGGTGAGTCAGGCGATTCTTGGTCAAACCGATTTCACCTGAAAGATTAAGCACTTGATCCAAGCGCACGGTATCGACTCGTATGGTGGTCTCTTTGGCTTCCACACTAGGCACATCACCTGTGCGCCGTCCGACGGTCGCTCCGGGAACATCGGTCGTTCTACGACCAAAAGCCTTACGGGTCGATTCTTCCTCGTTGACAGCGGCCGCAATTTTTTCCGGGTCTCGTTTGACACCCACTTGCTCCACGATATCTGTGCCGACAAGCGCCTTGTATAGACCATCCCAATCGACTTTATCTATATCACTTCCGGCTTGGGATTCGGCTACAGGTGCTGTTCCAATTTTTTGTGCTGGTGTATGAACTTGATGTTTTATTGGCTGCCCCTGTAGTGCGGCATTCAAAGCATCAAGAATTTCAGCCGGCGCGGCTGACGGTTGCGTATTTTGCTGCAAAGAGCCAAACATTCGACGCACTTCGGCAGTCCCAGCAAAGATCACATCCATCAATTCGGCATTGAGATGTAACTCATGATTGCGCAGTTTATCGAAGAGATTCTCCGTGAGATGGCATAGCGTCACCAACTCAGTGGCGTTCAAAAAGCCCGCTCCCCCTTTGATCGTATGGAAGCCACGGAATATCTCATTAAGTAGACCAGTATCTTCCGGCTTACGTTCAAGCTCCATTAATTTACTATCCACATCCGATAGCATGTCAGAAGCTTCCATCAAGAAGTCGCCCAACAATTCTTCCATTCCGGCAAAGTCACTCATACTTTTCTCCTAATACTTTCGTACGACTTGGTGTACCCCAGACACTCGTCTGCTTCACCGTGTTCATCCAGCCGATTTTGTTTAGAAGCCTAGGCTTTCCAATAGATCGTCCACTTGGTCTTGATTGGTCACCACATCGTTACGTCCAGCCGAATTAATCACGGGACCATTCAATAAACCTGTCTCGAATTCAGCCTTGATGGAAGGTGGTGCATTCTCTAGAAGCAGGTTCACCAGCTGAGTTTCCATATTTCTCGTCAACTCAATAATCTTTTTGATCACCTGACCGGTCAGATCCTGGAAGTCTTGGGCCATCATGATTTCCAGCAGATATCCATTGATGATCTGACTCTGCTTGGGCATTTCACGCAGATACCCGTGTGTCTGAAGAACTAGTTCCTTGAATTGCTCAACGTTTAACTTGCGCTCAAAGAGAGCATCCCACTGGTTGGCCAGATGCGCACCCTCCCCACCCAGTCTTTCCACAATCGGTTGAGCTGCCTCAGTTGCGTTGAGCACTTTTTCAGCGGCTTGCTGAGTCAGCGTAGCCACATAGTTAAGTCGATCTCTGGCATCAGGAATAGAGGAAGCCGCCTTCTCAATCTCTTTATTCAGGCCCAATTCTCGCAAGGTGTCGTGCAAGGCACGTGCCATGTGGCCTATCTGCGTCATGACCTTAGGTGCTTCTCCTACGCTTTCAGAACTGACTTGCGCTGGATGGTTCTCATCGTTATTCGCAGCGATGATGCTGTCGAACAACGCCTCTAAATCGTCGTCTGCTGCTATTGCTGTTTGGGTAGACATGGCATATCTCACTTTTGCATATTGGCGAATATCTTCTTGAGCTTCTCATCCAGTGTGGCCGCCGTGAACGGTTTGACCACATAACCTGAAGCTCCCGCTTGTGCCGCTTGTATGATGTTTTCTTTCTTCGCTTCTGCCGTCACCATCAATACCGGCAAGTGTTTAAGGGAGGCATCGGCACGTATTGCCATAAGCAGCTCGATACCCGTCATATTCGGCATATTCCAGTCGGAGACCACGAAATCGAACTTATCGCCGCGCAATTTGCTGAGTGCTTCCACACCATCCTCTGCTTCTTGAACATTGACGAAACCCAGTTCTTTTAAAAGATTTCGGACAATACGACGCATCGTAGAGAAGTCATCAACCACCAAAAATTTTGTATCTTCTATACCCATTTCCATCTCCTTCATGAGGTCGTTCGCACTAGACAAGCAACCCGCAATACAAAAAAACCTTCGCCTTACTGATTTACGTCAGCAGTGGAAGTAATGTCGATGACAAAATCATCGAGTCAAACTTGGGCACGTAATAGTCCACCCCTACCCGTTTACCCATCGCGCGGTTTGCGTCCGATGACAACGAGGAATGCATTACCACTGGAATACCATCGAATCTACGATCACTCTTGACGTGCTGGGTCAGCACATAGCCATCCATAGTCGGCATCTCCGCATCGGTCAAAATAACTTGAATCTGGTCATGTAAATCTGAACCACTGCTTTGCGAAGAGTCCGCCATGGAACGCAAGCGATCCCAAGCTTCTTGTCCATTAGTCGCCTGTATGTGTTTGACGCCCATCTTGTCCAGCACTTCGGTGATTTTTCGACGGGCAACCATAGAGTCATCGGCAAAAAATACACACAGATTGCCACCATCTTGGATACGCTCCACGTTGCCAACAATGGCCTCGCCAAAGGCATTGGAAAGAATTTGTTCTACATCCAATATCGAGACCAGAGAGCCATCATCGAGATTGGTCAAGGCGGTGACCAAAGCGCCTTTATCGGTCAGCATGCCTTCAGCAGGTCTGACTTTGTCCCAATCCACTCGAATGATGCGATCCACATCCTTCACGAGAAAACCCAGAATATGGTTGTTATATTCGGCCACCATCATGGTTTGATGGGGTTGCTGTTCTTGGATATTAAGAAAGCTAGCGAGATTGAGGACAGGCATGACATGTCCACGCAAGCTGACGATGCCATCCACTCCCTTGGGCATATTGGGTGTACGTGTAATTTTGCCTGCCTGAGAGACTTCCTTGACCTTGAAGACATTGATGCCAAACTTCTCTTCGCTGCCTAGATTGAACAGCAAGATTTCCATCTTATTGGTTCCGGCAAGATTGGCACGCGCATCAATACTATCCAGTAATCCGTCCTGTGACATGTCCAGCGAGTCTTCTGTGTAACTCATCATTTCCTCCTCAATCCAACAGACGGGCGAGTGTCTGTGAAAGCTTCTGCGGTTCGAATTTTGGTACGTATTCATCTACCCCGACAGCCTTACCTAATTGCTCGTTCTGGCTATTGGACAAGGATGAATGCATCAGTACGGGGATATCTTTGAAACGTTTATCTGACTTGATCTTGCGGGTGAGCATGTAACCATCCATCTCGGGCATCTCCACGTCGGTCAAGATCACCTGCAACATGCTCTTCAAAGGTGTATTGCTAGACTCCGCATAATCAGCCATCTTGGATAATTCAACCCATGCCTGCCGGCCATTGATCGCTGAGATATGTTTGACTTGCATGGCATCTAAGGTTCTGGCGATTTGGTGTCTTGCGACAGAAGAGTCATCCGCAAAAAACACCGTTCTTTCTTTGCCAAAGGGTCTGACATTTTGAATAATTAGTGCATCACTATCAAAGTTGGTCGTCTCGGAAAGGACTTTCTCGACGTCTATCATCATTACCAGTCGCTTGTCCTGAAGTTCGGTAATCGCAGTGACCAGCCCACCCATCTCAGCTACCAGCATCGCCGGAGGAACCCTCATCGATGCCCAATCTAAGCGCAAGATGTTATCGACGGCACGAACTAAAAAACCTTGGGTATGACCGTTATATTCAGTCACGATCATAATCTCTGGCGTAGATTCGGTTTCCACACCGATGTACTTTGCCAAATCAATCACAGGCACTAAGGCACCCCGCAAGCTGACCATGCCTTCAACAGAAGATGGCATCTCCGGCGCACGCGTGATGGCAGGAATACGCATCACTTCTCGCACCTTGAACACGTTGATACCAAAGGTCTCTTCACGCAAAGTCCGCATATCTTTGCCCAGCGAGAACATCAGTATCTCGAGTTTATTGGTCCCCGCGAGCTTGGTACGTGCATCAATATTCTTTAATAGGTCTGACATCATTCTCTCCTGTAACCCGGCCCCACTGACTACTTAACTTTCGCATTCACCTTAGTGAACATCCGGCACACGTGATTTGTGTTCGGCCTATTGTTGTTATCGGTCAATTCCGGGCATCCTTAATGCCGCGGACAAAATATATCTATGAAGATCAAAACATGAGGCCATATTGCCGGCCTCGGTCAGCATCAAACTTTGAACTTACCGACGGACTTGATAAGACTCTCTGAAATCTGGCCCAAGTTATGTACAGAAACAACCGTACGCTGAACGACTTTATTGCTTTCTCCCAACATGCTGGCAATTTTAGAAATATTACTAGCGATGTCTTGACTGGCGTCGCGTTGCTTATTGATGGATGCGGAAATCTCATCTAATCCCAAACTCACGTCTTCAACAGATTTGTTGGATTCAATCAGCACATCTGCAACCTCATGCACATGGGTCTGACTCACTTGTAGCGCATCCATGCCGCGCTGAACGGTCTTCCTTAGTTGCCCAGATTGAGTATCCAGAGACAAGGTCACCTCATCGATTTGCAAGGCTGAATGCGCAGATTTCTCTGCCAACTTGCGCACTTCATCCGCAACAACTGCGAAGCCACGGCCCTGCTCTCCAGCACGTGCTGCTTCAATCGCGGCATTCAAAGCAAGCAGATTGGTCTGCTCGGCGATATCTCTCACCTGTTGCGTCATGCCTGAAATACTTTGTGTATTGGCAATGAAAGCACTCACAGCTGCCGCGATTTCAGTCACTGCGGTTTCGACACGCTGCAATTCATCGACCATCTCGGTTAGTTTTTCACGTCCGTGTTGCGCACGCTGCAAACTATCTTGAGATATCCGGGAAACACGGTCAGTACTTTCGGCTACTGTAGATATTCCTTCACTGACCGAACTGACCGCACCAGACATAGCCTCAGCTGCATCGTTCTGTTGTTGCGCGCCAGCTGACAGTTGCTCTGCATTTTTAGTGAGTTGCTTGGCTTCTTCAATGACCTGATGAGCTTGACCATCGACTTGAGTAACAATCACCTGGAAGTTATTAGCAAACTCATTGAAAGTCTGGACTGTCTTACCAATCTCATCATGACTTCGTACCGCCACACGTTTAGCCAAATCACCACTAGCGTGCATGGTAGCCATCGCTTGCTGCAACTCACGTGCAGGCTTGACGACCAGGGAGATCAACCAACCAATAATGAAATACAAAACGATTTGCAGTCCAAGTTGAGCACCCCACATGAGCTTGTCGACTCGCGAGATCAGTTCATATTCTTTGGTGATGTCAACGGTAATACTGGCTGCACCATTCACCGTACCTTCTGGTACGTTGTGGCACATCAAGCAATTGGTACCACGAAATTCTTTACGCGCTATAAATGGAACAACCACACGCAATGCGTGAACCCCACCCTCATCTTTCAACAAGGTTTGCTCTTTTGCTGAGCTAAGTGCGAGCTTATCTAGATCATCCTTCGCTTGCTCACTGGGCAGACCAGGACCGAACTGATCTTGCACAGGCTTATTGCGAATCACGCGCAAGTCCAATATATGATCGGATGCAGCCATTTTTTGGACATATAAAGCTCGCTGATCTGCATCACTGATGATGCCGTTGATCATCAGCATATTCAGGCCGTTCAATACACCGTCTGCGGAGATGCCAGCTTTTTCACGTGCATCCTCAATCACGCGTTTCTCAAACAAATCTAGCGAGACACGTTGCGCCATGACCAGCGCCAACAGTAGGATGAGTTGGATAGGAATCTGTAATTTATTCTTTAAGGAAAGCGTACTCCACCAGTTTTTTATCATTATTTATACTCCCAATCTTGTTATAAATTAGCTTTCGATCGAAATCGAGATCACTATTCGTAAGCCATTACAATCTAACGGCACTGAATGGATTTTCTTTAGGGGAACAGAGAACAAAAATCCCGCCAATTAGCGGGATTGAAATTATATGTACATGAAAATTGCTTCTATTCAATGGGGAGCTGGCACGTTTGGCGCGATGACAGGCATGGCTTCTATGTTTTCTTTGATGACATCCTGAACGTCTGGCGCATCACTCTCCGCATCCACACCGACTGTTCCTCCATCATGGCTGGCAGCTTCCTCGGCCTTCTTATTCATAACAATCAAACTGATGCGCCGATTGACCGGACTTAATGGCTCTTCTTTATTAAACAAGACCGCAGAAGACAATCCAACCACGCGAACAATCTTTTCTTCAGACATGCCACCCGCAATCAGCTCACGGCGCGTGGCGTTCGCACGATCTGCGGAGAGCTCCCAATTGCTGTAACCCTTTTCACCACTGCCGTAAGCGGCAGCATCGGTATGCCCAGAAATACTTATTTTATTGCTGACCTCATTCAAGGTCTTACCGATCTCATGCAAAATGTCCACGGTATAGGGTTCTAAACGCGCACGCCCACTTTGGAACATAGGACGATTTTTCTCATCCACGATTTGGATGCGTAATCCTTCACTGGTGATATCGAGCAATATCTGATTTTTGAATTTTTGCAGATTGATATTGCTATCGATCGCTTGCTCTATTTTGGCTTTCAACTCCGCCAACTTCGATATTTCTTTGAGATGCTCAGTGCGTAGAAATTCCTGCTGGGCAGCTTTTAGATTGATGATCTTTTTCTCGGAGGGCAGCTCACCCTTCTTTACTTGCCCTTCGCTACGCGTCAAGTCCTGACCGCCACCCTTGAGAATACTTGAGCTATCACCACTACCCGAACCACCGCTCAGCGCCACCTTGAGTGGTGTCTTGAAGAATTCAGAGATACCTTTTAAATCACCCTTTGCTGTTGAACCCAACAGCCACATCAAGAGGAAGAAAGCCATCATCGCCGTCACGAAGTCAGCATAAGCAATCTTCCACGCACCGCCATGATGGCCGCCACCGACCACTTTCTTGATGCGTTTGACTACGATGGGTTTTTTAGCGTCAGCCATATCGTTCTCAGCGATCTTTTAAATCAACGTTTTTGTTTGACATGCTCTTCAAGTTCGGTGAATCCTGGACGTTCGGAAGAGTTCAAAACCTTACGTCCGAATTCTACTGACATCGCAGGTGCGTAACCGTTGAGGTTAGCCAATAAGGTAATCTTGATGGTCTGGAACATCTTGGTACCCTCTTCTGATTTTTGTTCTAATAAAGCAGCGAGTGGACCCACAAAGCCATAAGCAAGCAAGATACCAAGGAAGGTACCTACCAGTGCGTGCGCAATCAACATACCTAACTCCGCCGGAGGTGCGCCCACGGATTCCATTGTGTGCACCACCCCCATCACCGCAGCCACGATACCAAAGGCAGGCAAACCATCACCGAGTTTGGCAAGCACATGTGAAGCGACTAGTTCTTCGTGATGATGTGTCTCTATCTCGATGTCCATGAGATTTTCAATCTCCATGGCATTCAGATTACCACTCACCATGATGCGCAAATAATCGGTTATAAATTCGACCACATGATGATCCGATACGATCTTGGGATACTTAGAGAAGATAGGACTTTCTTCAGGATTTTCTACGTCCCCTTCTATCGCCATCAAACCCTCTTTACGCACTTTGCCTAATAGCTCATAGAGCAAAGCCATCAATTCCATGTAAGTGTCTTTGTTGTATTTGGAACCTTTGAATAAGGTCGGTATGGACTTAATAGTCGCTTTGATAGCCTTCATCGTATTACCGACGAAGAAAGCGCCGAGCGCACCGCCACCAATCATTAGTAATTCCAACGGTTGCCATAGCGCGCCCAAATGACCGCCTGCCAGCGCAAAGCCACCAAACACCGAGCCCAGCACCACCACATAACCAACGATAACTAACATACTGCGCTCCTTACTGTGTACGTCATATCAACTTTTCTCGACATTAACTAATTTCGATGACCGATACAAACTGTTGAACCTGCTCTCTCAATATAACGGCAATCTCTAGGGTTACTTTAATCTCTGGTATTCATTGTCCAAGTGATTTGGCTAACTTGGTCTTGCCTGCTCGTGCGGGCGGATGACAAATTCCGCACACATAGTGCTTATGCAGATCATCTACATAGCTGACGAATTTTCCACCGCAGGTCTGACAGGGAACGAGTTGCAACATTTCTGCGCTGAAAAAGCGCAATAAAAACCATGCTCGCGTGATACTCAGTACGGCCTCGCCCCCCTCTATTCCCTTAACTTGATCGAGATAGAGTTTGTAGGCTGAAATTAGGGCTTCCACGCCAGTAATGCCGGCATTAGCTACCAAGAACTGGTAGATATCCATGAATAATGAGGAGTGAATGTTAGGCTGCCAACTGAGGAACCAATCCGTCGAGTAAGGCAACATTCCTTTGGAAGGAGACTCTTGTTTGATCTCTTTATACAACTTGAGCAGACGTTCGCGACTCAGTGTCGTTTCTGCCTGTATCAACTGCAAACGAGCACCCAACTCAATCAACTCTACTGCGATGTGAACTTGTTTGGCTTCGTCGACTACACTCTTATAAGCCATGGTCGTATCACTTAGGCGAGTTGCTCAACGGGCTGAGCAGACATCAATATGGCAGAGTGTGACTGGGACATTAGCTTGTCTTTGCTGTAGTTAGATACCATGTTCAGCATCAGTTGTTCGTCGAAGCGGAAGCGGCACAACAGCATATTTGAGACGGCCATCTTGATGACTTGTGCGGGTGTCAGACTTGACAGCATATCGACCATATCTTGACTCAGACCCAAACGATAGATTGCGGCAGCGCGGTCTTCTTTAATCATCTGCTGTGCCAGCATCAAATAGTTGAAATTGATGTCACGGATACCATCTTGAAGTTGTGCTGTATTCATTTTCATTTCCCCTTAGAAATCTTTGTAAATGATTATTTCTGCGACGGTTGCATGATGCGAGCAAGTCGAGGTTATGAGAATCCGAAGTATGCTGAAAATATTGTAGGCAACAGCGCAGGGAAATGTAGGAATTTGGCTTACATGATGACTTATTAACCAGACTCCCCACCATAGGAAGTGGGGCAGGTTTTAGAGCATGCAATAGTACGAGGGGGGGTATATCACATGCTCATTGGTGTTATCGGCACCAATATCAAAAACTTTAGGCTTTTTTTAAAATATTTATTTACCATTTTAAAAGCAATAACTTAAGCGGCCGCCAACTGCGCTCCCATCGTATTAATGACAGCAGATTTGCGGCGCAAATTATAAGTTACACAGAAATCGTAAAAGGCCTTGGCGCTCATAGGTTTTGCAATGAAGTATCCTTGGACGATATCGCAATTCATTTCCCTTAGTAGATTCCATTCGCTCTGATTCTCCACCCCCTCGGCGATGCTCTTTACATTGAGCCTACGGGCCAACTCTATGCTGGATTCAACAATTACGCGCAAGGCATGGTTGTTGGTGCAATCGGAAATGAAGGATTTATCAATCTTAAGCTCAGTGAAGGGTACGCGAGTCAATTGCTGCATACTGGAAAATCCCGTGCCGTAATCATCAATAGATAAACCGAAACCGCGCATACGCAACCGTGCCAAGTTTTCAAGTGCTTGTGCGACACTCGTCATGGCAGCAGACTCAGTAACCTCCAGAATGATGTGATGTGGATCCACACCTGCATCCCGCACGATTTTGGTGATCTTGTCTGCCAGCTTGGTATCGCTCAATGAAGACAGTGACAGGTTGACTGACAGAGAGATGAGCTGCCCGTTATCATGTAATTGGCGACTCACCTTGGCAGTCTTTTCTAGCATCATGAAAGTAAACTCATCCATGCAGCCGTTACATTCCAGCAGGGGTATGAAAGCCAACGGTGAAATCACCCCATGCTCAGGATGATGCCAACGGGCTAATGCTTCCGCACCAACTATATGACCGGACTTGATATTTACTTTTGGCTGTAGAAAGGGGGAAAACTGATCTTGTCTCAACCCCAGCAACACCTCATCCAAAGTGAAGTTGTGCCCGCTATTCAAGCTTACGCTCAGCTCACTGCTGCTGCGTTGTCTATGTAAGTTTAAAAAATCCCCAATCTGTTCAAGTGCTGCAGGTTTTTCAATCGCGCCTATTATCCTCAACCCATAAGACTTGGCCATCTTGCTCACCGAGGTGATTAAGGGTTTCTCCATGCTGCTCATGATCACTACGGATAGATTTGGTTGTCGTTCGGATAAGTGACGTAGGAACTCCATACCATCCATCTCAGGCATATCCAAATCACATAAGACGATGTCCATCTGACTAAACTGCTGAACTTCCATCAACTCTAGTGCCTGCAATCCATTGCCAGCCTGACGCACATTTTTAATGCCTAATGAATGCAACATGTGCACAATCATCTTGCGCTGAAAGACATGATCTTCAACGACTAATATCTGTAAGTTTTCCATACAACTCCCCCAGCCATCCTGATGCTATCCAGAACGAAAAACAAATTAGGCATATAGGTGACGCAACTACACACCTTATTTATCGGCAGGATTGCGCGGAACTTTAGGGCTGTTTAGTAAATTTTTACTGCTCATAACGCGGGCACGTCAAAAACAAGGCTGAGGACCTAAACGAAACCCTATGAATAACGGTCGAATTAATCCGTGTTTTGCAAAAATGCGGCGATGGTCGCTTCTATGCGTTCAACTTCTTCATCTAATTTGACACTCACTTGAGCGTCAACCATGTCGCCCTCTCGTGCAGCGGACTCAATAACACTGCATATACCTTCCAATTGCATTGCCCCCACCATGCGGCAGGCTCCCTTGATGCGATGGGCAGCACGGGCCACACCTTCTGGATTACCGTCATTTAAGTGCGAATGAAGATTAGCGATATCATTGCGATTGTGGATATTAAATTCTTTAAGCATCTCAGCCTGCATAGCCAGACTCAGCGCAAATTTCTTCAAGATATTGAAATCAATAGCCGAAACAACATCTTTAACTTCGATCTGTTGCTTCTTGATACGGCTAACTGCTTTACCAGATATATCCTGCTGCTCCCCGCCTAGCCATTTCATCAATACATTTTTAAGACTAGACAACTCTGTAGGCTTGATGAGCAGATCATCCATCCCTGCTGCGGTGACGTTCTGCTGTTCTTCAGCAAACACATTCGCCGTCCAAGCGATGATTGGTATACGTTTACGCTCATCATGTTGCTCGATCTCGCGAATGCCTCGGGCTAATTCATAACCATCCATCCCGGGCATATGGCAATCGGTGATTACAACATCGAAATGCCCAGTCCACCACATGGACAGACCTACAATGCCTGAGTCGGCGACCTTGACCTTCAGTCCCAGTTGCTCAAGTTGCTGTTTGAGCACGGCACGATTAACAGGATGATCGTCCACCACCAAAGCCAACAGACCCTCTCCTACCGTTAACTGACTGACATCTGAAAGATCTTCATGCTTATGTTGTTTTTCTAACTGGTGTAAAACTTCCTTCTGTGCCTGACGATTAGCAACTGGCAGATTGATTGAGAAGTAAAAGGTCGAGCCTACATGCGCTTGACTCTCTACTCCTATGGTGCCCTCCATCAACTCCGCCAAACGACTACATATCGCCAACCCCAAACCAGTACCACCATACATACGTGCGGTTTCACTACTGGCTTGCTCATACTGTTCAAACAGATGAGATTGCTGCTCCTTACTGATACCTATGCCTGAGTCCTTAACACTGAAACGCACCCGCTCATTGCCATCCTGAGCACTTAATAACTCGACGATAATCTCGACATCACCATGATGGGTAAATTTAACCGCATTACTGGTAAAGTTATTGAGTATCTGCGCGATTCGTAAGGGGTCGAACAAATGTGCAACACTCAATTTAGGATCTAACCTAGTGTGCAGTAACACCCCCTTGGCGCTCGCCAACTGCGCATAGGTGTTTTTAACATTCTCAACCTGCTCGCGTATAGACGTAGGACGAGGGGTAAGCTGCAATTTGCCTGCCTCTATCTTGGACCAGTCCAAAATATCGTCGACAATACGCAGCAAATTCTTGCCGGAGTTTTGCGCCATATGCAACATCTCTGCTTGGTCAGCATTGAGTTGTGAGAAACGCAATAACTCCATCATGCCCAACAGACCACCCAAGGGTGTACGTATCTCATGGCTCATAGTGGCAAGGAACGAGTCCTTGGCTTTATTCGCCAGCACTAGTTGTGTTGTACGTTCATTCACACGCTGCGACAACATCGCGCGTTCTTCCTCTACTTGGCGGTTGGCCAACTCCAACTCGGCAGCCGTGTCGCGCAACCTATCCATGATGAGCTTATTAGCGCTGACATCACGCACCGCAACGGCAATCATCTTGCCCTTAGGACTATCCATAGGGCTGAGTGATAGTTCGACCGAAAAGATACGCCCCTGTTTATCTATACCGCGTAAGTCTTTACGCTCCATCGCACCCAAAGGACGAGGTCGCATCGCACTTGCCAAGAAACGGGAGCGCATATCGCGCCTTTCGTGCATTCTGTCCTGCGGTATCAATATTTCGATACCTTGACCAACGAGTTCATCCTCACTGTAGCCAAACAGCTTCTCTGCCTGCCGATTGACCAATTTTATGGTGGCCTGCATATCTGTCATCACCAAGGCATCCGGAGCGAACTCAAAAATATCGATGAATTGCTGCTCTGCCAATTTACGATCGATCGCGAATGACAGATGAGAAGCAATGGTCAACGCCAGCTTTTTCTCACCAGAATTAAATTGACCTGCCGCATCGTAATCGAGCATGAACATGCCCAATAGACGCCCATGATGAACCAGCGGGATGAGGGCTACCGAACGTATACTCTCCTCTTCGATTAAGTTGTTATCGATAAACTGCGACTGCTCTATACCTAAGTCTGGGATTACGTAGGGCTGAAACTCAGCATCATCGATTTTCCATGGCATGTAACTCATATGGCTTTGCATGTAATGCTCAGATAAGCCCCTAGCAGCCTTCAATTGCATTTCATTGTTAGTATCGAGGAGCATGATGGCTACCCTATCGGACTTGAGCTGTTGCTGCACATAATCAATCGCTTCTTCGAACAGCAGTTCCAGTGTAGGCGCATTACCGACCGCATTAACCAATGCAGACAGTGCTTCCACCTCATCCAGTTTTTGCTGTTCTAGCTGATCGTCTTGTTTACGCTTAGTGATATCGCGCACTGTGGCATGCAACACCTTTTTGCCTTCAATCTCAGTACGGGTCAGCAATATATCTGCATAGAATTCGGTGCCATCCATGCGTTTGTGTATCCACTCGAAATTATTGGCCCCTATTTCCATGGCTTGTTGCATCATCTCGAGTGACTTTTCATCTGACCTGCGACCATCAAGCTGCAACTCAGGTGAGATATCTTTAGGCGTAAGCGCTAGGAAACTCTGCTTATCAGCACCTCTGAATAAGTCTAAGGTTGCTTGATTGACATCGATAAAGCCTTGTTCAGGGTGTGCGAGTATGTAAGCGTCATGGGGGGTTTCGAATAGTGTGCGAAAGGCTGCTTCACTCTTACGTAGATGACTCTGTGTTCGATCTTGCGAGATTGCAATCGCAGCAGTCTGAGTAGCGATTCGCATGAGTTGCTTATGTCGCGCATCTGGCAAACCCGTGTGACGGTGGTACATAGCGAACACACCAACCACCTTATATTGGGCATCAAAGATAGGCGTAGACCAGCATGCTTTGAGCTCATATTTTAGCGCAAGCTCCTTATAGTCTTCCCACAGCGGATCTGTTTCGATATCGGCTACATAGACGGACTCTTTACGATAAGCCGCTGTACCACAAGAGCCGACTTTATTTCCTATCTGCACACCATTGATCGCTTCAAGGTAATCTTCAGGCAGACTCGGACCCGCACCATGGAAAAGACGCAGGCCTACTTCATCCAACAATAAGATGGACCCCAGCATGCCGGGAGATTGACCTTCTATTAATCTCACCAAAGCATCCAAAGTTTCAACTAAGGGATGGCTCGTGGCGATCAGTTCTAGAATTTGGGCTTGCCCATCGCGCAATACCTGCTCGTTCCTGGCTTCAGTGACATCGACCGATATTCCAATCAAACCAGTCAAAAGTTCAGCCGAGTCATACATCTTGAGCTTGGTGACTTCCAAAAAATGTTTACGTCCATCGATAAATGGCGTGATCTCTGTAGTGTGATAACGCTCTTTCTGAGCTAAACACTGTTCATCTGAAGCATTACAACTCTCACCCACCGCTGCTGGTAAAACGTCTATATAATTTTTTGCCTCCATGAAGGACTTTTCCAAGACCCCCACTGAACTGCAAAATGCGTGATTAATAAATTTAATCCGTCTATCCAAGCCCACCATCCAAATACCAATAGGGATGTTGTTCAGAATGTTGTAGAACAACTGACGCTCACTTTCAAGCTCACTTTTAGAACGCAAAAGTTCTGCCTCGGTATTTTTTCGATCTGTGATATCACGGAAGGAAACATAGATATTCCCCTCTGGCAATTGCACCACACTCAATCCCACCGGGATGTGTGCCCCAGTTTTACTGACTAGAATTTCTTCATAGATATGGTGCTCATCATCTACTAGAACATTACTTAGCACTTGTTGGAAAAGTGGGTACATATCAGCAGGCGCAAACTCATGTAGCTTTCTTCCTTTGAATTCCTCTGCGCTATAACCCAACAAAGCAACCGCATGATCATTGGCATAAGTAATCTCGCAACTCGAGTTGCAGATCAAACCCGCATCTGGCGCTCTCTTGAGCGTCATGCTGAGTTTTTTCTCACTTGCAGATAAGATGGCTTTGGCGTTTTTGGCTGAGCGCAGATATATCAACAAACCATAGGCGGCAAAGAGGGAAACGTAGCCAAAACCCAGTAGCCGTAAGAAACTCAACCAGGACTCTCGATGCAAAACCGATAAGTTCGTCAGATATTCACGGGTATATACCGTCAGCCCGTATTCAGGCAGAGTCCTGCTGGACATTACGAAAGGCGTATTCGAACCACTCATGGTTCTCAGTGCTGGGAAATCAGCGTTAGGATACGCAGCGAAATCGACTAGAGGAATCTTAGTCGTTGAATAATGTTCGTTCTTATGCTCCGCCGACATGCTCAGCACTAAACTCTCAGGCATAGCATGCATCTCTAGCGCTCTATCTCTGGCCAGAATGACTACACCGAACCTATCCGTAATGAAGGTATCAGATTCCTTGGTCAAATATGTCAATGTTGACATATCGACCTTGCTGACGATGGTTCCGGTGAAGTGTCCGTTCTGCATCACCGGTGTGGAGAAGTACATGCCTGGGAGGTGCGTGGTTTCTCCCATCGCAAATTGCATCCCATTTTTACCTATCAAGGTCGACTGGAAGTAATCTTTGGAACTAAAGTTGCTGCCTATTGGTGAGCTCTCTTGGTCCCAATTGCTGGCTGCGATTGTATCCCCCGCCGCGTTAAGTAGATGAATTACATCCACCCCCAGATTGTTTTGTACGATGGCAAGATATTGACTCAGGTCGTTGAGTGCGAGATCTTGAGTCCAAAGCTTTTTACGTTGCTCATAGGTTAACTTGGAGGGCTGTACTTGGGTACCAAATTTAGCAGTGGCATTGCTCACCATCCTCAGGTTCGAGAGCATCTCGGGTATTCCGGTGAAATGGTGGAAATTATGTCGCAGACTGTTACTGATATCTTCAGCTTGCGTCTCATTTAAGCGTTGGCTCAACGCTATTTCCTTATTGACCTGTGCAATAAAGCCAGACTGAGTGATCTGCCAAGCGACCAGACTCCACACCACCATCAGTCCGGCGAAAATTAGCAATTGCCTGTTACGCGATATCTCCATACGATCCCAAAGATGCTAGTTAAATCTCATGAAAGGAGTAGCTACCCCAAAATACTTGCATTCTCCAAAATGCGTACCCTTTATGCAAACACAATCTCTGAAAAATCCCACGCACGCTGAGAAAATGCTCAGAAAATATCAATTCTCTTCTGCTGTTAGAAACGCCAGTACTTGACTCGCCGGCATGTGCAATAACTCGCCCAGATCGCGGTAATCATCGGGCAAGGCCGCATCATCCCATCCATTGGCAGAATGCCGCGCTAGATTAATGGCCAGGGTAACACTACGCTCTCGTTGCAGATGTTTATCGGTGTCAGCCATCAGCGTCAACAGTAGCTTGGGCAATCCCCACAACTGAGCCAATTCCTTTTGTAGCTCCATCAAGCCGAACCCCAAAACCTCGCGCTGTACATGTAAACTACGCAAGCTTTTGTCTGCTTGCTGTAACGCTTTGATCTTTAGCATCTCGTCCGGCGCAAAGCACCACATGAGTATCTCGGCAATATCATGCAACAAGGCCGCGACCCTGATCTCCTCATAATGCATGTCATGTAAATGCACCGCGCATTGCAACGCATACTGGGAAGCCCGATGTGAACGGTGCACTACCCTTAGCAAAGGGGGGAGCGCAGTCACATGACCTTTCAACATATCCTCTACATGAAGCTCTAGCTTGATGTTGTTGAAGAATGGCTCTATACCCAACATCAGTAAAGCCTGTTCAACCTGTATTACTTCGGTGGTCTGAGCCTTATGCTTGTGTGACTGCAGATATCTGATTAGTTTGACCGTCATGAGCGGATCATGAGCTATCACGTCAGTGATTGCATTGACTGTCAGCCCCGACTCATCTGCACGCAGCTTAGTTAACTCACGGTCGGTTTTTTTGAGAACAGGAAGTTCACTCTCGGTGAGTATCCTAATCCAATGTTTCAAACCCTGATCGTTGTACATTCCACTCTCCTGTTTATCGCTCACATAGCCATATCGACAGATTGCGACTTAACTTTAAATCCACATGAATCCTGTCATCAGTATGCATTGCAAGCAATACTCCTCAGTATGAATTATGCGTGCCAACATTAAAAATAAGGCTGCGAACACCCTATCTTTTGGGCATCTAATCAGGCAATTGAGACTCACTCGCGCATAACAATATACTTTTGTGTTTTGCACTCAGCAGTCAGACACCCTATGATTGCGCAACAAGACTTAAAACTCGACCATGCCCACCACTTCTGATCAATATCAAGACCCTGACTCATTAGACCCACAACAGTGGGATGAACTGCGCAAGCAGGGTCACAAGATGCTGGATGATATGTTCGATTATCTGCAGCAAATACGCAGCCGTCCAGTCTGGCAACCTATACCAGACGAGGTACGCGGTCAATTTGACCAGCCACTCCCAAGACATGCCACCGATTTAGCCCAGAGCCACGATGTGTTTATGCGCTCTATCCTGCCCTACGCTATCGGCAACAGCCATCCCGGCTTTATGGGCTGGGTACATGGTGGCGGCACGCCTGTTGGCATGTTGGCGGAGATGCTAGCGGCAGGCTTGAATGCTAATCTAGGTGGCCGTGACCACATCCCTATCGAAGTGGAACGCCAGGTCTTGCGCTGGGTATGTGAGCTGTTTGGTTTCCCCAAGGATGCCAGCGGTCTGTTTGTCACCGGCACCTCGATGGCGACCTTGATTGCCATCCTTGTGGCACGCCACAAAGTCTTGGGCCCAGAGGTGCGCACCCTAGGTGTCGCCGCCAGTGGTAAGCAGCTGACTGCATATTCCTCCAGGGGGGCACACGGCTGCATTGCAAAAATGATGGACATGGCAGGTCTGGGCTCGGATACCCTCCGTTTGATTCCCATGAATGCAAATCACGAGATGGACATCGCAGCCCTGCAAAGCGCAATCGCCGCAGACCGTGCGCTGGGCTACACCCCCTTTTTTATCGCGGCGACTGCCGGATCGGTCAACACTGGCGCTATCGACCCGCTGAATTTGGTCGCCGATGTCGCGCTGCATAACTCCCTCTGGTTCCATGTGGATGGCGCTTACGGTGCGCTGGCCATGCTCAGCCCGAGCATTGCACCCAGATTAGCGGGATTACAGCGCGCAGATTCGGTCGCCTTCGATTTCCACAAATGGGGACAAGTCCCTTATGACGCAGGATTCGTCCTAATCCGTGACCGCGCCCAACATCGCGATACCTTTGCTTCCCCTGCCGCCTATCTACGCCGTGAGACCCACGGCATGGCAGCCGGTACAGATTGGCCCTGTGATTTCGGCCCAGACTTGTCGCGCGGTTTTCGCGCACTCAAGACTTGGTTCACCTTACAAGTCTATGGCACGGAAAGATTAGGTCAGGTCATCGCCCACACCTGCGAATTGGCTAAATATCTTGAACAGCGCATCTTGGCGTTGCCTCAATTAGAACTGCTGGCACCTGTTTCTCTGAATATCGTGTGCTTCCGTTACCGTTGTGATGATGCCGACCGCATCAATGCCGCCATCGTCGGTGCCATGCAAGAATCTGGTCGTGTGGCACCCTCTACCACCACCCTCGATGGCAAACTGGCTATCCGTGCGGCCATCTTCAACCATCGCACGAATAAGACAGATATAGACGCGCTTATCAAAGCAACACTTGAATTGGGAGCTGCGAAAATGAACGCCTGAATTTTGGGAGTTTTTTATGAGTCAAGCTGAATTGAGCGCCAGCCATACATATATAGGTCCAGCTGGTCTGATGAAGATGGCATGTACTGGCACAGATATGACGCCGCTGAGTGCACATCTGCTGGAAATGATAGATGCCGACCCGACCGCAAACAGCGCCGAAGCACTGTTAGACCTCTCAACCATTTTGCAGCTCAGTCGCAACCGCGACATCGCCTTGACACTGCAACACCAAGCGCTCAATCTAAAACAGCTCTACCATCTTGCTGCGCCGCGTGGCAATGCGGGTATTAAGATGCTTGCGTTGATGACCCCTGGTGACTTGATGACTAACACCCCACTGGATTTTCTGACTGAAGATTCAGATATCGAGTTAAACATCCTCTACGTCGCAACCAATCTCCCTTTCCCTGATGTTATTCCCGAACATGACGTGTTGTTCGTTGCTATCGGCGAATCCGATGAGACTAGACCTCTATTGGAAAGACTAGGCACAGCTTTGCAAGACTGGCCCAGACCCACAATTAATCGTGCCGAACTCATCCCTCTATTGTCACGCGACCAAGCTTATACCAAACTTAATACCATCAAGGATGTAGTGATACCGTCCACCATACGTGTGACACGACAGCAGTTACAAGACATCACATCGGGTGCCACCAAGCTGCATAACTACTCGCCCGATACGCGCTTTCCCATCATCGTGCGCCCCGTCGGCTCCCATGCTGGACATGGCTTGGAGAAGATCGATGATCCGATAGAGTTGCTTGCCTATTTACATAGCGAGGAAGCGGAACTGTTCTATGTCTCGCGCTTCATCAACTATAAAGATAGCGACGGGCAATATCGTAAATACCGCGTGGTAGTGATAGAAGGTAAACCGTACGCGGCACACATGGGTATCTCCCAGCACTGGATGATTCATTACATGAATTCAGGCATGGCGGAAAGTGCACCTAAACGTGCTGAAGAGGCACGATTCTTCGCTGAGTTTGATACCGATTTTGCAGTCAAACATGCGGATGCGATCCAAGCCATCTATCAAACGATGGGACTGGAGTATCTGGTATTAGATTGTGCAGAGACACAGCAGGGCGAATTACTATTGTTCGAATTGGACAACAGTGCAGTCGTCCATACCATGGATCCGATTGACCTCTTCCCATACAAACCGCTACAGATGCGCAAAGTGTTTTATGCCTTCCGTAAACTCTTGGCAAACTCAGCTTCAACTACGGTGCAGAGCTGAAGATATGTTCACGCCTCTCCACGCCCAACAACTACCCACCACTGAGCAACTGCTAGTGTCAGGTGGTGATGAGCGCATCGCCTTGGACGAGACCCATGGCGTCAATCGTTATGGTTGCCCACCCTTGGCTGTAACAGGGCTACTGGATTTTGGATCATGCACTGCCTCGGTGATCTCGGCGGGTGCATTTCAAGCAGCAGATGAGTTGCGCCGTAAATTGCAGCATGAGCTGCATGACAATACGCCGGCCATGATCTATGAACGTGAATTAGATCGCATGCGTGAGCAATTATTTCAACTAAGTGATTTAGGTGATTTGTCTAAGCCTGATGTCATCTTCGCAGCCTCGGGGACAGATTTGCATCGCATCGCGGTACTACTTTCACACGCCGCTACAACACGACCCGTCTTGGCGCTGATGGTGGAGGAAGCAGAAACAGGTAGTGGCGTCCATGATGCCTTGATCAACTCGCGCTTCGGCACCGAGGTTGCGACCGTTGCAATGCGTGATGCGGATGGAGCACCCAGAAGTGGCAACGATATCGATGCTGATTTCGAGCGCATTGCACTTGAGGCGATATTGCAAGGCTTTCATGTCTTATTGGTGCAAGTAGACCAATCCAAGACCGGTATGATTGCGCCGAGCTATGCCTGTACGGAAAAACTACATCTTGCTTTGGGTACGCAGCTGGATGTCCTGATCGATGCCTGCCAATTCCGCCTTTCAACGACCACACTCCGTAGTTGTCTGGCACGTGGCTACAGCGTAGCTTTGACAGGTTCCAAGTTCGTGAGCGGCCCCAGCTTCTCGGGGGCACTGATGATCCCTGCACAGATAGCCACACGCTTGCGCGAACTACCCTTCCCCACGGAGTTAACTAAAGTTAGCCTAGCGGGTGAATGGCCGCCAGGCTGGGCTGCCAAGGATGTGTTGAGTAGCGCGAGTAATTTCGGTTTGCTATTGCGTTGGGAAGCCGCTCTACATGAGTTGCGCGCCTTCCGCAGCTTGAACGCTACGGACATCAAGAACTTCCTGCAGGACTTTTCAGTTCATATTATGGCGTTCATACAACAACAAACATTAATAGAGAGTGTGCCAGTCCCCAATCTAGAGCGTTCACCTCTTATAACATCTGAAGACTGGGATACTGAACAGTCCATCTTCCCCTTCTACCTTTATGCCCAAACAGCAAGCGGTATGAGTCTGCATGATGCACAAACATTGCGTGACATCTATAAAAGCCTGCCAGATGCAAAGATCGCTTGCCAACTCGGTCAACCCGTTCGATTGGCTGAAGGACGTTATGCCTTGCGCCTATGCTTGAGTGCAAGATCCATCGTAGAAGCATTGAAATATGGCGAGCCCTCCAAGCAGCGTATCAAAGCCGATGCCATCCGTGTCCTCGAACAAACACTCAAACTCAGCAGCGTACCTCGCCACGGCACTATGCACGCACTTCCCCAATGCACACTAAGTACTAGCAGTTGTATGCATCAATAACTCATCAATTACCTAAATAAATGGAGACCATCATGAACACTCAAACCATAGGCATCAAACGCGCAATAGGCGATCTGGATAGTTTGCCGGCCATGCCCATCATCGCCCGAAAATTACTCGCATTAGATCTGGAAAGTGTGTCAGGTGAGCGCGACTTATTGAAGTTGATCGAGCAAGATCCACAGATCTCCGCGAAGATCATAGGCTTGGCAAACTCGCCTTTGTTCGGTGCCTCGAAACGCGTCACTGGCTTGCCGGACTCGGCAATTTTACTTGGTCTAACACGCGTCAAAGCCGTCACCATGGGTATCGCAGTGATGACCTCTTTGATCAAACGCCCTTCCGGTGTATTGGACACTCAAAAGCTTTGGGGCCATAGCTTAGGGGTAGCGTTAGCCGTACGTGTACTGGCTCAAGCCATGCCGCGTAATACACGCCCACTGGATGATGAAATCTTCTTGGGTGGTTTGCTGCACGACATAGGCTACATGGTGCTCAACCATTTAGATCAAAAAATCAGTGATGAGCTACATACTCGTATCGCGAATGAAAAAGAACTGACAGTCGAACAGATCGAGGCAGAATTACTTGTTATGAGTCATAGCGAGATGGGCGCTGAGCTTGCGCGCCGTTGGGATTTGCCAGAGTCTATCGTTGCAGTGATACGTTATCACCACACACCTGAGGCAGAAGGTGCTGATGTCGGACAACCATTAGTCGGCCTCATCAACCTAGCGGAAAAAATCATTGCCGAATATGGTTGCAATATCTACACAAAACAAAAAATTGATGAGGAAGAATGGCATGCCTTAGGCATAGATCCTGCCAGAGCTGCCGAATTAGAGTCTACCGTACTCGAAAAGCTGGAAGAGTCCAAGAACAGTGGCGCAACCTTCAATTGAGTCAAACCAGTCTAAATAGGATGTCTGACTAATGGCGATTGTCACCGTATTCAATCAAAAAGGCGGCGTGGGCAAGACCACAACTTGCCTGAATGTGACCGCCGCCTTGGATCTAGCTGGGCAATGTCCTATCGCACTCGATATGGACCCACAAGCCCACCTCACCCTTGCCTGCGGTGTGAAGGATGTTCCTTTAGGCAAAGGCATGGTCGGATTCTTTAGGGATAAGGTCGCCTTGGATAAGCTCTTACTGCCTACCCCGCGCGGCTGGCAACTCATCCCCTCTTCGCTGGATTTGGCCAAGATCGATGCGCTGTACGGTAGTGACCCCAAAGCGGCTACATTTCTAAAGCTCGGTTTGAATGAAGAATTAGCCCTGACAGGTGCACCCATCATGATCGACTGCTGTCCCATGTTAGGTGTGTTGACCTTGAATGCCTTGCTCGCGACAGACCGTGTCCTTATCCCTGTATCGGCTGACTTTCTTTCCATGCAAGGTGTACATAGACTGGGTAGTGCACTTGATGTGCTGGAGCGTAAACTGAATCGCAGTTTCGAGCGGCGTATCGTCATCACCCGCTTCGATTCACGACGTAAATTGTCCTATGACATTTATGACAAGCTCAAGGAGCGTTATGGCGATTTGGTTTGCAATACTAGGATAGGCGAGAACGTGGCTCTGGCAACTAGCCCCATGCATGGACAAGATGTCTTCAGTTATGCGCCTCATAGTCCAGGGGCCGCAGATTATATGACCCTGACTAAGGAATTATTGGAAAGCGGATTTTTTTCCAAGCTTTAAAAACATCACATATGCCAAACGTATAGTGTGGAACGATGCAGATCTTCTACCTGTATGCTTTGCTGGGGAGGATGTTCGGCAACACCAAAAGTACTGCTGATAAACATCGTACCTGGACGCATCTCTTTGCGCGCCTTATGCCAAAGCTCATCCATGGGAACAGGCGATAGATAGGCGAACACAACATCATATTGGCTCAGATCCACATCCCAAAGACTGCCCCAGTGCACTTGGCAATTGCTTAAGCGTGCGAATTTAATACGCAACCAACTCCAAACGAAGGGTAAGGGGGCGTATTCAACGCCCGAATAATGCCCCTCCGGTCTGACACGCCCCAGATAAGTCAACACTCCCCCTAGCCCAGAGCCCAAATCTATAAATTTAAAGTTCGTGCTCAACGCATCAGTTGGCAACAAACCTGCCAGACTTTTCCAGACCTTGATGCTAGATAAATATAAAGGTACTTGCGTACGGAACGCGCTCCAATAAACCAGCAACATGATGAGGAACGCCATCAAGAACCAGATGGGTGCGATATCGAGTGACATCGCCACCACCAACGCCGGTGCGAACAGCAAGGATATCCATACCCACCATCTTGCCAGTCCTATCAACTGGCTCAGCACTGCCGCATATCCACCACATATAAAAGCAGCGAACACTGCACCCAGTTGCCAACCCGTCAGACTCAAGCTCATATAGGTCAAGAACGCTGCTAGCGCCTGTATCAACAGCGCCAATATAGAAGGTGGGAGTTTGCTGTAGTAGTTGTGCATGTGAGGCCTATGCTAAGGTATGAATTAAGTTGACTTGGAACCAAGGGTCAAAAGAATTTGCTATGCGTATCCGACTATAACAATTGCGGCACGATATTAAAGTTTTTCCATGTCGCTTACCAGACTAGGATCATCGCAGTGTAGTAAGTTGCGATGCGCAAAATCGATATGTAGGCATTTAATTGTAGTAAAATCGCCCATCATCACAATTGATTTGTCGCGTAACCACTTGATGCCTATTCACTTAATAAAATCGCCTAGTCTAAGCGATTATCCCGCAGACTTAACATGATCAATATCCTAGTCGTCGATGACCACGCTTTGATACGCAAAGGCTTAACGCTCTTGCTCAATGAAACGCCTGATATACGTGTGACAGCAGAAGCCGATAGTGGCATGCAAGCGATCAGCAAAGTACGCGCACAATCTTTCGATGTCATCCTGTTAGATGTATCACTGCCTGATAAACACGGCATAGACGTATTGAAACAACTAAAGTCTGAGCATCCAGATATCAAAATCATCGTTTTGAGCATGTACCCAGAGGAACAATATGGCTTGCGTATGCTCAAGGCTGGGGCTATGGGTTACATCAACAAGCAAAGTGCGCCTGAGCAATTGGTAGGTGCGATATATCAGGTCCAAAGTGGTAAGAAATTCATCGGCGAAGCCATGGCCGAGCAATTACTTAACAATCTCATCGGCGAATCTCAGGAACTCCTGCATCAGACGCTCTCCAATCGCGAATATCAGACGCTTTGTCTGATGGCTTCAGGCAAGACACTGACAGAAATTGCCGAAGCGATGTCACTGAGCCCAAAAACCATCAGCGTCTATCGTGGCCGCATGTTAGAAAAAATGGGCCTCAAAAACAATGCTGAAGCGATACAGTACGCGATCTCACGGCATCTGGTATTGAGCTCTTAAACAGGGGTGGACTTCCCCGCTATTCCCTGTTTATATTTTTCATCTTAGGCCGATAATCAAGGTCGATTCTTTCATCGTATCGAGCCATGAACCAAGAACTTACTAATCCTCCCGATATTGCGCGTGAAACGCTGAAAACCTTGGCGATGCGCAAGATTCCGCCTACGCCGGATAACTATGGTCTGATCTACGCTCAGATTAGTGGTATCGCAGCAGACGAGCGTCAGGGACCGCAACAGGTGTTGAAACGTCTTGCGGAGCAGCTCCACAAACAAAGTGGCAAGAATGGCATTTTGGGTAAACAAGTACTCAAGGCGCTGAGCGATAGCGATTGGGAACTAGTATTGAGCGAGCTCAGCAAGGTTCTGCCCCTAAGTAAAGAAGAAAATACACTTATCCCCTCTTGGGCTGAACTAATTAAAGACTTGTTGAGACAACTTGAGATACCTCATAAAGGACTGACGCTGAGCCGCAAAAAAGAAGGCTTGGAAACGGTGTTGGCCAGATTCGCTGCGAATCCAGACACATTATTTGAAAAATTGAATGGACTGATACGCTCCTGGTCGGCCACAGCTTCCAGTGTCAGCGAGCCTTTAACCAATACAGGCAGCGCCGAATCGGCTTTAGCTGCCGAGACTTCGACTTCTTCCAGTCCTCCTGCCGGAACAGCAACATCAACTCAAATCTCAACGAATCAAGAGTTAGGCGAAAAACTACGTGAGCTATTGATACAAGCGCTACAACAGACGATGAGCATAGAGCCCGATTTCGTCGATGAGGTAAACACGTTTACTGAAAAATTACGCGCCACTACCGAGCTGGAGCAAATCAGCGAATTGGCCAAGCAACTAAGGGCCTTTTGGTTGAAAATTGAATTGCGCGGTAGCGATAAAGACAAGATACAGGAAGGGCTGATACGGTTGTTGCGACTCTTAGTTGAGAATGTCGGTGAACTCGTCGAGGACGAGGGTTGGTTACACGGCCAGGTCGCAGCCCTACAAGGCATCATCGAGAACCCTATCGATAAATTTGTGCTGGCAGATGCTGAACGCAGCCTGCGTGATGCCATCATCAAACAAAGCCTGCTCAAACAAAGCTTAAGTGAAGCCAAAACCACCCTGAAGATGCTAATGACCACCTTTATAGATAGATTAGGTGAGTTAACCGAAAGCACCGGCGAATATAGTCAAAAGATAGAGGGGTATAGCAAGAAGATAGGCAATACCAACAACATCACCGAGCTTAGCCATCTGCTGGAAGACATCATGCAGGACACCCGTGTGATCCAAGCCAGTGCGCTACGGTCGCACGAAGAGTTGCTGACCACGCGCAAACAGGCACATGAAGCCGAAGCCAAGATCAAGGAACTGGAGCACGCGCTTGAAGAGATCAGTGAATTGGTGCGCGAGGATCAGCTCACAGGCGCGCTAAATCGACGTGGATTGGATGAAGCTTTCGAACGCGAAGCCACTCGTTGCGATCGAAGTGACTCACCTTTATGTATCGCCCTGCTGGATATAGACAACTTCAAGCGCCTCAACGATACATTGGGCCATCAAGCCGGTGACGGCGCTTTGATCCATCTGACCAGTGTCATCAAAGAGGCCTTGCGCCCCAGCGACTCGGTTGCACGTTACGGTGGCGAGGAGTTCGTCATCCTATTGCCCGATATCAGCCTAGAAGATGCGCGTCTGACCATAGTCCGATTACAGCGTGAGCTTACTAAAAAGTTCTTCCTACATGCCAACGACCGCGTCCTGATCACTTTTAGCGCGGGGGTGGCTGTTAGAGCATCTGGAGAAGAACAAGAATTCGCAATCGGCAGAGCGGATAAGGCCATGTATAAGGCCAAAACATCCGGCAAAAACCAAGTAATCGTGGCGGACTGATGAAGAAACGACTCCCGCTATTAATATTTTTTATGAAATTCGCTAAAGATTTTTTGACTTGTTCCGATAACTAAATTAACCGAGGTTCATAAGCAACGCAAACCAAGGGGAACGGCGATAAGGCCGCAATCCAAACCAAGTTAAAGGAGAATTATCATGGCACAAGTCATCAATACCAACGTTGGAGCCCTCTTCGCCGGCGCAGCTCTGAATAAATCAGCCAACGCCTTGCAAACCGCCCAACAACGTCTGTCTTCTGGTCTGCGTATTAATAGCTCCAAAGACGATGCAACTGGTCTGAGTATCGCAACAGGCTACGACAGTAACGTACGCGGAACTAATATCGCCGTACGTAATGCAAATGATGCGATTTCAAAACTACAGACCGCTGACGGCTACGCAGCTCAAATCACCGAAAACCTGCAACGTATACATGAAATCTTAGTGCAAACAGGTGACGTAGCAACAACAGAATCCTCCGCGCTAATTACAGAAAATAGTCGTATCGCTACTTTAACAGGTGCGTCAATGCCAACAGCTAACGTCACTGTGGATGGCTCAGGTGGTGTTCGTGCAACAAGTAGTGTTGCAGTTGCTGCGCCTACTGGCTCTACTGCAGCTGCTGTATTGACAGATATCGGCACAGTAACTGCAAGTCGCGCAACCTACGGTGCTGAGATGGCTGCATTGGGTTCAGCAGTTGCGACCATGCAGACTGCCTCGGTAAACTTCTCTGCTTCTTATAGCCGTATCATGGATACTGACTATGCAATTGAAACAGCGGCGATGGCACGTAACAACATCTTGCAACAAGCAGGTACCGCAGTGTTGGCACAAGCGAATCAGACACCCAATACTGTAATGACCTTACTGCGTTAATTTAGCAACAGCCT
>JBBQKX010000020.1:0-27976 GCA_038327315.1 Burkholderiales bacterium
TTCCACCCCCGGAAAACCTGCCATCACTTTGCGCACTTCATCCACGATGGCGGTCTTATCGTGACTACGCCACTCCTTCTGTGGCTTGAGCACCAAAAATGTATCGGTCTCGTTCAACCCCATCGGATCAAGTCCCAACTCATCTGCACCCGCGCGCGCCACAATGCCCTGAATATCGGGCACAGCTTTGAGCACGGCTTGCTGAATACGCCTATCCATCTCGGCACTTTGCGCCAGATTAATAGAAGGCAATTTAGTCACTTGCATAATCAGATCGCCCTCGTCCATCTCCGGCATGAAGGCTTTGCCGATGAGCATGTAGATACCGGCCGTGACGACCAACATACTCACCGCCACGATAATCACGATACGTTCCTTATCTAAGGCTTTACGCAACATCGGTGTGTAGATCGCCATCGACTTACGTACCAACCAAGGCTCACCGTGGTCACCCTCCTTGAGCAGTAAGGACGCCATCATCGGCACGATAGTCAAGGACAGCAGCAAGGAACCCGCCAGAGCAAAAACAATAGTGAGTGCAACAGGAATGAACAACTTGCCTTCCAGTCCTTGCAAGGTCATCAAGGGCAAGAACACGATGATAATAATGGCCACACCCGCCGCTACTGGGGTGATGACTTCTTTGACTGCGCGATAAATTACATGCAGATGCGGGATGTGATCACGCTTGTGCGCCAAATGATTGATGATGTTCTCAACCACCACCACCGAACCATCGACCAACATACCAATCGCAATCGCCAGACCACCCAGACTCATCAGATTAGCGGACATGCCGAATTGCTGCATCAGAATAAAGGTAATCAATACTGCCAGCGGCAATGTCAACGCAACAACAATTGCGGCACGCAGATTACCCAAGAATAACACCAGCAACACAATCACCAGCACGATGGCTTCCATCAGTGCTTTAGATACCGTACCCACTGCACGTTCAACCAGACTGCCCCGATCATAGAAGACCTTGGTGGTCACACCTTGCGGCAAGGTCGGTGCAAGTTCGGCCAATTTGGCACGCACCCCATCAACCACCTTCTGTGCATTCGCACCACGCAATCCCAGCACCAGACCTTCTACCGCTTCGCCCTGCCCATCTTTTGTCACCACACCGTAGCGAGTCAAACTACCGATGCGCACTTGTGCCACATCGCTCACACGTATCGGATTACCAGCAGGACTAGCCACGACGATGTTACGTATGTCCTGCAAATTCTTAATGCTGCCCTCAGCGCGCACCAACAATGCCTCGTCGCCATCGTTGATACGGCCTGCACCGTCGTTACGATTATTGGCTTGCACAGCCAATTGCAACATCGCAAACGAAATTCCGCGTGCAGCTAATGCGGTGTGATCCGGCACGATTTCAAAACTGCGCGCCAAACCACCCAGCGAATTCACATCTGCCACGCCGGGCAAAGTACGCAAGGCCGGACGTATAGTCCAATCCAAGATGGTACGGCGCTGCTCTAGTGAAATACCCTCGCCCTCCACGGTGAACATGAACATCTCACCCAAAGGTGTAGTGATAGGCGCAAGACCGCCACCAATATTTGCCGGCATGTCACGCATCGCATTGTTCAAACGCTCGGCAACTTGCTGGCGCGCCCAATAGATGTCAGTGCCGTCTTGAAAATCTATGGTGATATCGGCAATTGCGTATTTGGAGATGGAACGCATCACGCGCTGATTAGGGATGCCGAGCATCTCCAACTCTATCGGTGTCACGATGCGCGCTTCGACTTCTTCTGGCGTCATACCCGGCGCCTTCATAATCATTTTGACCTGAGTAGACGAGACATCTGGGAAAGCATCAATGGGTAGATCACGGAAAGCAACAGCTCCCGCGCCTATCACGAGCAGCGTCAGCGCCGCAACCAGCATGCGCTGGGTCAGCGAGAATTCTACGAGTTTAGAGAACATTATTGTGCCCCGCCTATGCCCATCATGCTGGCTTTAAGCGCGGAAACGCCGCGTACCGCAATCGTCTCGCTACCAGTTAACGCAGCTGTGATCACGCTGTTCTGTGCACCTTCGTGTAACACCTGAACCGCTAGTCCACGGAAACCTTGTGGCGTAGCAACAAACACCAATGTCTTGCCCTCTACATGTGATAAAGCACTGTTGGGTACATCCCATTGCGGCGTATCACTGGCTGCAGTCGCGATGCTCACTTCAATAAATTGATTGGGACGTAGAGACTCAGCACCCTGATCGATGATGCCGCGCAGTAACACGCTCTGATTGCTACCCGTCAAACCGCGACCGATAGCGGTCAACTTGCCACGCGCATTAAATGCAGGGATATCAATCACCGCACCGACACGCAGGTCACGTGTCAAACTGACCGGTGCCTGTATCTCTAAGCCCAATGGATCGAGCTGGGCAACTTTAAACACCGCCACTGCAACATCCAGTCTTTGTCCTGCGCTCACGGTTTTCTCCAACACCACACCATCCATAGGCGAGGTCAGCGTCAAGGTAATACTCAACTCTCCACCGTTTTGCAATTTACTCAACGCCGCATCACTCATACCCGCCGCGCGCAACACTTGCCTACTACCCATCAATGCGGCGCGTGCCTCTAATGCCGCACCCTTAGTGGCGCGATAACGACTCTCAGAAATGATGCCATCCTTAAACAAGGCCTCATCACGTTTGGCATTATCTTTGGCTAACTGTTCTTGCACGCTAGCTTGTAAGTAAACGCGCTGCGCTTCAACAAACAACGGGCTTTGCAACGTCGCCATCACCTGCCCCTTACGCACACTGTCGCCCACACCGACCATGGTCTGCTCGACCAAGCCTGGCAGCGGTGTACTCATCACAAACTGATGGTTGCTTGGTACCACGACTTGCGCAGGCAAACCTGAGACTGTGCCAGTTGACCGCTCAGGCAAGGCGATGGTGACAATGCCTAATGACTGTATCTGTTGCGCACTGAGCGTGATGTCGGATGCGGCGCTCGCAACAGATGTATATGCCAAGGACAACAGTCCAAGCAAAGGAAGGATACGTTTCATAGTGGACTCCGAGTCGCGCTAGGCACGACTAAACAAGGTAAGGGACGGAACTGCAAAGTTGGCGCTTAGGCCGAGAGGATAATACGCGGGGGGGCTTGTGACCAAGCTAATACGTAGTTTGCCCTGCCAGTCGCAAGGTGGGGGTAAGTCGGCACATGAGTAGAAACATCTACAGAGGCGGCCTGTATTGGCTTGATTGCCAAGGTCTCGCTATGTGGATCAGCCAGCAACTCAGGCTGGTTGGCCAAATAAGCACATTGCACCGAGACCACAGCACCCTCGTAAGCCTCCAGCGAGTCGCCATCCTGCTGTGCACTCAAATCATGGCTATATAAACCATGACCAGCATCAATCCCGTCCACATGCGCATGCGCCAAAGGCGCTAGGCATTGGAGCAACATGAATACAATCAGCAGAAATTTTTGTAGGGTCTTTTGCATAGCGTGGGGATTATCGCACAGCCTGATTTCAGGCCAGCCCCAAACAGACCGAGCTTGTACCCATAAGTTCAAAACTATTTGCATTGTTGATTTATCGCCCAAGCCACATGTTCACGCACCAGCTCGGATGGGTGCTGCGCTCTGCTGTGCAAGGCGGCGATGATGTCAGGATGCTTAGGCGCGTTGCCCAAGGCGACTGCGATGTTGCGCAGCCATTGTTCATGGCCGATGCGATAGATGGCGCTGCCTGCGAGCTTGCTGTTGAAATCGGCCTCTTCCCATGCAAATAACTCAATCAGCGACACATCATCGAGCCCGTGGCGAACAGCAAAATCTGGCTCTACCGTCGTTTGTGCATAACTGTTCCACGGACACACCAACTGGCAGTCGTCGCAGCCGTAGATGCGGTTGCCTATTAACGGCCTGAATTCAACGGGGATGCTGCTCTTCAGTTCGATGGTGAGGTAGGAGATACAACGACGTGCGTCCAATTGGTAGGGGGCGATGATGGCTTGTGTGGGGCAGATGGTGATACAGCGTTCGCATGTACCACAGTGTTCAGTGCTGGCAGTATCTACAGGTAGCGGTAAGTTGATATATATCTCGCCCAAGAAGAACCATGAGCCATGTTCACGATTCAGCAACAGCGTATGTTTGCCGCGCCAGCCCAAGTTAGTTTTGCTTGCCAATGCCACTTCCATGACGGGCGCGCTGTCAGTGAATACCCTGCCCTCATAATCTGCGACCGCATCACGTATTTTGTCTGCGAGCTTTGCCAGTCGGTTACGCACTAGCTTGTGATAGTCACGCCCCAAGGCATAACGTGAGATGTAAGCGCGCTCACCTTGCGCCATGACTTGCCAACTATCCTTGGCATCTTGAGGGAAGTAATTCATACGCACCGAGATCACCCGCAAGGTACCTGGCAGCAACTCAGCCGGACGACTTCGTTTTGTGCCGTGTTTTGCCATATAATCGAGCTCGCCGTGCAGGCCTGCTGCCAACCATCGCATCAGTCCAGCTTCTGCTTCGGCCAGATCGGTATCACTGATTCCTACCGCCTGAAAACCCAGTTCTGCCGCCCACAACCTGATCTGCTGGTTGAGTGCAGCGTAATTTGTTTGTTGAGGATGTTCTATTTGCATAGTGCCGATGATAACGGAATCACTCTGACACTCGCCGATGAAAATGCGACCTTAGACTGTGCGCGTCAAGTTGCCAGCATCTTGCAACCCGGCTTAGTGATATATCTTGAGGGCGATTTGGGCGCGGGGAAAACGACTTTGGTGCGTGGCATCCTGAATACTTTGGGTCACCAGGGTCGAGTGAAAAGTCCAACTTATACTTTGCTTGAGCCCTATACGATCAACGATACCGAACTACGCCACTTCGATTTATATCGGATGCAGACCCCAGCTGAATGGGAAGGCGCAGGATTCGACGATGAGTTTGATGGCAAGAATATCCTGCTCATAGAATGGCCAGAGCAAGGCATTGGTTACATCCCCCACGCTGATTTAGAAATACGCTTTGATATATTGGCACATGGTCGCGAGGTAAAAATAAATGCAAATAGTTATGCAGGTAAAGAATGTTTAGTACGCTGGTAAAGATTGCTGCTTTGCTAATGCTGCTGTGGCTGTATCCAGCGCAAGCAGCCGTGCAAATCAGTTCAACACGCATCTGGCCTGCAGAGGATTACACACGTCTAACTTTAGAGTCCAAGAGCGCGATCAAACACAATATGTTCACCATCGACAATCCAGACCGACTGGTGATTGATCTGGATGATGTGGACATCAACGACACACTCAATCAACTCAGCACCAAGATAGGCAACAACGATCCTTATATAAGAAGCTTGCGTATCGGTCGCTTCAAACCTGGCGTAGTGCGCTTAGTGTTCGATCTCAAAACTGCGATCAAGCCCCAGTTGTTCGATCTTAAGCCGGTAGGTGAATACGCATACCGCAAGGTATTAGACATCTATCCCGCACACCCCACCGACCCGTTGATGGCGTTACTGGCCAACAAAGACGGTAATGCAGCCTCAGCAGCTCCAACCACCCCTACACTGGTCGAAATCAGCCCTACGATCTCCGTCAAAAATGAACCCGAAAATATCCCCGAGTTGCGTGCCCGCACACTGATCATCGCAATCGATGCAGGGCATGGCGGTGAGGATCCGGGCGCTCATGGTCGCAGTGGTACACACGAAAAAGATGTCACCCTCGCCATCGCACGCAAGGTCAAAGCCTTGGTTGATGCCACGCCGAATATGCGTGGCGTGATGATACGTGACGGCGACTACTTCATACCTTTGGGTGGCCGTGTGGTGAAAGCGCGCAAGGCCAATGCAGACCTGTTTGTTTCCATCCATGCTGACGCATTCAATAAACCAAATGCGCGTGGCTCGTCGGTGTTCGCCCTGTCTGAACACGGTGCGACCAGTTCGGCAGCGCGTTGGTTGGCTAAGAAGGAAAATGAAGCAGACTTGATAGGTGGAGTAAATCTGGACGTGAAAGACCCTTATCTGGCTAAGACCTTGCTGGACCTGTCACAGACTGCAACCATCAACGACAGCATGAAGTTAGCTAAATACGTATTGGGTGAGTTATCCAACATCAATGACCTGCACCGTGGCCATGTGGAACAAGCAGGCTTCGCGGTACTCAAGGCACCAGACATCCCTTCTATATTGGTAGAAACAGCCTTCATCAGTAATCCTACCGAAGAGAAGCGACTGATCGACCCCTCGTATCAAGACAAGGTCGCGCAGGCGGTAATGAGTGGTATTAAGCATTATTTTTCTCAGAACCCTGCCCTATCAAGACCTAAGTTCGCACTTTCCAATTAAAGGCAAGACAATATGGATCAACGTTTACTGAGGATATTAAGCGGCAATATGGCTGAATATCCAGATGCGCTGGAAGCCAAATATCCACGTGTCTTTTCTCAGATAATGGCATTGTGGGATTCACCTCAGATCGATGATTACTTCATGGATCTGATGGTAGACAGACGGGGTGGACGCGCGGGCTTTCCCGATGATGTTGCTGCACAAATTGTGCATTTGAGTCTGGTCCACACTTCCCAGCATGCCAGCAAGCAGAATTCGGACGTTTGGGATATATCCTCCTCTGCTGTAGCCAACGTGCCTGCCACACCGGAAGTTATAGAAACTTGGCGTAATCCGCCTGTCGATATCTGCAATCAATTGGACGTAATGGGTATTGCATTCACCTCTACCGGATTCATGCACACTGCTGAAACTGGCAATCGCGCCGCCATCGGCTTATTCTTAGATGCTGGCGTACATCCGGAATTACAAAACGATCACGGGATGACCGCCTTGATGTTAGCCGCCCACGGCGGTCACGCAGATACCGTATCACTGCTACTCAAATACCAAGCCGATGTATTTGCCACCGACAAGGGTGGTAACAGCGCATTACACTGGGCTGCTTATGCTGGCCAAGTAGATAGTGCACAAGTCCTGATTGAACATCACGCCGACATAGATAAACGCAACATACAAGGCTGCACCCCGCTGATGCAAGCAGTGACTCAGCGACAACTCTCCATGGTGCTGTTATTGATTAATCGTGGTGCAAACTTAGACATCGTCTCCTCCCAAGGAAACTCACCTTTGCATAAGGCTGCAGCAGCTGGCTATAAGGAGATTATCCGACCTTTACTGGAGCAAGGCGCGGCACTAAGTCTAAGAAATGTAGATGGCGATACGGCCGTAAAGCTGGCTGTTAAGAACGGTCAGGATGCTGTGGTCAGGATGCTACTCGCTGCCCAAGAACAAAGGATGGCTCAATCGTAAAGCGGATTACCCAGATCTAAGACTTTACCCATCGCTGTAACTTGCTTCCAAGTAGCTTCATCTGCCAGTGGCTTCAACTTCTTAGCCACCTGCTCGAATCCCTTAGCATCGCCTCGGGTGTCGAATATACCCAACAATGAAATGTAGACATCTGGATTTGAGGCATTAATCTTGAGCGCATCCCGCAATACCTCCTCGGCCAGTTTGTCATGACCAAAACGTAGATATATATTGGCCTCTTCCATTAGATCGAATTCTGCAGGCAAACTGGGTTGTGCTTTTTGTTCTTTGAACGCAGGAATCTTCATACTCTGCGAACCCAAGTCCAAGGTTTTGGTCACTACGGGTGAGGATGTCGTCGTCACAGGTTTAGTATTAACCGGCTCTGCAACGGGTGTGGGAACGAGCACAGCAGGCGCAGGCGTGAGTGCATGATCCAGATCGTCGAACAAACCGCCTGGTATCCAGCCACTTTCCAACTTGCGTTTACGGTAAAGGTAAAAAGCCGCCGCACCCAACAAAACGACTGCCAGTCCGCCCAAAATCGACGCTCTATGCTCGCGAGCATCGTTCCTAAGTTGTGCGTAGGTACCCAGCTCTGCAACTGGCGCAGTAGTCGCAACGGCAATTGCGGGAGCAGAAACTGCTGGTACTTGAGAAGTAGCCAATACCGACGACATACCATCTATCGAGTTACTTGAATCAACAATGCCTGATGCTGCCAAGATAGCATCTACACCTGATGAAACTGTCAAACTAAGCTTCCCCTGCAACACTTTGATGACTTGATTCATCTCGGCTATTTGCTCATTCAGGTCTTTCAATGTCTTCTCTTTGGCGATCAACTCTTCCTGCAGTGCATCATCTTGTTCCTTAGGGGACATGGGCACGCTAGGGTCTATCTTGGAGATGGTCAACGAGGTCGAAAGCGTCAGGGAAAGCTTGTTGGAGAATTGGCCGTCGCGCTCTAGCTTGCTGATATACCTTTGTGTCTTTGGTGCTGTTTCACTTCTACGTGCGCTAGTCACAGATTTACGTGCAGGTCTGTCTACATGACGAGACTTAACCTTAGGAACTGCAACTGGGGAGACACTCTCGATTGCGAGAGGTTTAATCGGTGTGAGCACAGCTTCTTGCGGCTCTATTGCCTGTACATACTGCTGGCTACGCATCATGTCAGGCGATGGGTCTATCAGCACGGTATAGGTGCGTATGACCTTATTATTAAGGGAAGATACTTCTAGAATCAGGTCTAGGTATGGATCCTCAATAGGTCGCAGGGAAGTGATGCGCACTATAGCTTGCTTGCCCGTCTCGTTGACGATGCTAAAGCGGTACTTCTTCTCATATGGGTAAGGGTAGCCACTCTTTTGATACTGCTCGGGCGTGGCTAGCTTAACGCTAAGATCGGCTTCGTAATTTGCACCCACATCAATTAACGCTAGGTGTGCCTTGAAGGGTTCGCCCAGATAACTGTCAACTTGTATATCGCCCATCCCCAGCGCATGACACTGTTGGGCAACAAGAAAAACCATGGTGATAAACCATAGTTGCCTTTTCTGTATGACAGGGCGCTTGATTGTCGTCTTGTTTTCCATGTTTATTGACTACTGACTGTATTTTTTCTTATCGGCGTCGTTATTGGAGCGATTGTAACTTAACATTAGCTTACGAAGAGAATACCCCTGTAGATAAATAGCGGTCTCCACGGTCACAAACGATGAATGCGATTACTGCATTCTCGACTTGTTGCGAGATGCGCATCGCCACACTCAAAGCGCCTCCAGAGGAGACACCACAGAAGATACCCTCTTCACTTGCCAGTCGGCGCGCCATCTCTTCCGCATCATTCTGATTCACATACTCCAGCCTATCGATATTTTTAGGGCTGTATATCTTGGGCAAATAGTCTTCTGACCATTTGCGTATCCCCGGTATCTGCGCACCCTGTTCGGGTTGCACACCTATGATTTGTATGCCTGCGTCCTGCTCTTTGAAGTAACGCGAGCAACCCATGATGGTACCGGTCGTACCCATGCTGCTGACGAAGTGTGTCAGCTTGCCATGTGTATCACGCCAAATTTCAGGCGCCGTGCCTTCGTAATGCGCCAAGGGATTATCTGGATTCGCAAACTGATCAAGGATGAATCCTTTATCGGCAGCTTGTAGTTTTTCTGCAGTGTCTCTTGCTAATTCCATGCTGCCTTGCTTGGCGGTGAGTATGAGTTCGGCACCGAAGGCACGCATGGTTTGCTTACGTTCCTCACTCTGATTCTCGGGCATCACTAGAATCATTTTATAACCGCGCATCGCAGCAGCCATCGCCAGCGCGATACCTGTATTGCCACTCGTTGCCTCGATCAGCGTGTCTCCGGATTTTATCTGGCCGCGCTGCTCGGCGCGCACAATCATGGACAGCGCGGGTCTGTCCTTGACTGAGCCGGCAGGATTATTCCCTTCCAGTTTCGCCAATATGACGTTGCTGGTGTTACCGGGGATACGCTTGAGTCTGACCAGCGGCGTGTTGCCGACAAAGTCCTCTATGGATGGATAGTGCACAGGCTCACTTACCAGCTTGCTTGAGCATGTGCTCCACATAACGTGCTGTGCCCTGCTCCACCGTTAGGAAGGGTTCCTGGTAGCCTGTTTCACGCAGTGCAGTGATATCAGCTTGGGTGTAGCTCTGATACTTGCCTTTGAGAGCCTCTGGAAAAGGGATGTAACTCAGCAGACCTTCTTGAATCTGACCTTCCAAACTCAATGCTGGCTTGCCTTCAGAGACACGCAATGTATTGATGGTCGCGACCGCGACATCGTTGAAGCTTTGTGCTTGACCAGTACCCAGATTGAAGATGCCTGACTTATGCGGATTGTCGAGGAAATACATATTTACCTTGACTACATCCTCTATGGAAACGAAATCGCGTAACTGGCCACCATGTGCATAACCGTCACAGCCCTCGAACAAACGCACCTTGCCTTCGGCACGATATTGATTGAAGAAGTGGAAGGCTACCGATGCCATGCGACCCTTATGTTGCTCACGAGGACCGTAGACATTGAAATAACGCAAACCGACTACTTGCGCACCACGTTTATGCCAGCGCCTGCGTACGATTTGATCGAACAGGAATTTTGAATAAGCGTAAACGTTCAATGGCGCTTCGAACTCGCGGCTCTCTTTGAACACACTACCGCCGCCATAGACTGAAGCGGAGGAGGCATACAAGAAGGGAATCTCTTCGTTCTGGCAGTAATTCAACAACTCCAAAGTGTATTGGTAATTGTTCTCCATCATGTAACGACCATCGCTCTCCATCGTGTCGGAGCACGCGCCCTGATGCAACACAGCTGTCACCAGACCATCGAAATAACCCTCTTTGAGACGCTCTAGGAACTCTTCCTTACCCAGATAATCCGCAATTTCACAGTCGATCAGATTCTTGAACTTATCAGCCTTGCTCAGATTATCGACTGCGATAATATTGTTCTCTCCGCGCTCATTGAGCGCTTTGACCAGACTGGATCCTATGAATCCAGCTGCGCCGGTAACGATGTAGTACATGTATCTCTCCTCTATGTTTGTGAATCAGCTTGTAAGACTAAATATGCTGATTTCTATTTTTTCATATCCTGAACAATCTCTTCACGACTGACCACAGCCGTACCCAGCTTGCCTACCACGATACCCGCAGCACGATTCGATACGCGCACCGCATCCGGCAGATCTGCTCCACTAGCCAACATCACTGCCAACGTTGCAATCACGGTATCACCGGCGCCACTGACATCGAACACTTCGCGTGTATGGGTAGGCTCGTGCAATACACTGCCCGCACGATACAAGCTCATACCATCTTCGCTACGCGTGACCAACAATGCTTCCAAACCCAATTCCACACGCAACTTCTCGGCCTTAGCTGTCAACTCAGCTTCATCTGACCAGTTCCCAGCGACCTGACGGAACTCACTGCGATTGGGTGTCAGCAGCGTCGCGCCACGATAGCGCGCATAGTCGTCGCCCTTGGGATCAACCAACACAGGCTTACCTGCTGCACGTGCCAGACTAATCATCTCAGCGATGTGCGCAAGACCACCTTTGCCGTAATCGGACAAAATCACCACATCGGCACCGTTCAACTGAGCGCGAAAATCTTCCAGTGCTGCATTCAATACTTCATGGCTGGGCGGGGTTTCAAAGTCGATACGCAACAACTGCTGGTGACGCGCAATGGCACGCAATTTGATGATGGTAGAGATGCTGCTGTCTCTATGCAGCAAAGGTGTCAGATTGTCATGTTGCGTCAACAATTTCTCTAGGCAATCACCCGCCTCATCATCACCCAGTACAGAAAGCAAAGTGGACTGCGCACCCAAGGCAGCGATATTGCGCGCCACGTTAGCCGCACCACCCGGACGCTCCTCTACTCTATCAACCTTGAGCACTGGCACAGGAGCCTCTGGTGAGATTCGGTGCACATCTCCGAACCAGTAACGATCCAACATCACATCGCCTACGACCAAGACTTTGGCCGCGCTGAACTTAGGCAAAGAACTCATGCCTGCACTCCTATTTCTAAATTGATATTGCGTAAAGCCTGCAAAGGATCTGCAGCCTGCGTGATGGGACGACCTATCACCAGATAACTGGAACCCGCTTGCAATGCTGCCTGCGGAGTCATGACCCTAGACTGGTCATCCAGACTAGCTAGGGCCGGACGTATCCCCGGTGTAACCAGACAAAACTCTTTACCCAAGGCACTGCGCAGCATAGAGGCCTCTTGAGCAGAGCACACCACGCCATCTAGACCGCAGTCCTTGGTCAATGCGGCGAGACGCGACACCATCTGCGCGGGCGTAGCTGCGATGCCGATGTCGGATAAATCTTCCTGCGCCATGCTGGTGAGCATGGTCACTGCGATCAATTTAGGGGGCTTGCTGACGCGTGATACAGCCTCTGCTGCTGCTGTCAGCATCTTGCGTCCACCCAAAGCATGTACGTTCACCATCCATACGCCTAGTTCTGCTGCGGCTTTACAGGCTTGCGCAGTGGTGTTTGGAATGTCGTGGAATTTCAAGTCTAGAAATAATTCGAATCCGCCTTTCATCAATGCTTCCAGTACGGCTGGGCCAGATGAGGTGAATAATTCCTTGCCAACTTTCAATCGACAAGCCGTTGGGTCGAGTCGCTCCGCCAGCGCTAAAGCCTGAGCACTAGACGCATAGTCCAACGCGATAATAATCTTTGGGTCTAATTTGGAAGGGGAATTCATAAAGTGAGTCCTGTTTCTTCGGTACGGCGGGGTGAATAACTATCCCAAGCTTGGCAAGCAGGACAGTGCCAATAGAATTGACGCGCATTGAAACCGCACGACTTACAGTGATACATGGCCAGATTGCGGGTGCGCTTATGCACCAGATTCTTAACCAACTCCACATCGGCGCGTCTCTCCAGCGAAACCTCCAACAACCGTGCTTCCAATAACTTATCCAAACCCAGCAGACTAGGATTGCGCTCTAGCTCATCACGCACGACTTGGTAAGCCGCAGACGCGCCTTCGTTCTTAAGCACGCCGTCGAAAACCACATTCAGCAAATCATGTGAGTGATATTTATCCATATACCCGCGTAGCAAGGCAACACCATCACTCTCGCGATTCAAACTACGATAGGCGTTCAGTATCCTTTCAGCGACCAGCGGCAGATACTGCTCATCCTGTTGCTCTATGGTCTTCCATGCCGTGATGGCCATCTCATGCTTATTTTCGGACAAATATAGATCACCCAGCATCATGGTCGCGCGCACATTCTTGGGTGATTCGTTCAAGGCCTGTTGCAGATGCTCGCGCGCAACCACCAGATTACCTGCGTCAATCTCTTCAACCGCCAACTCGCAATAAAAAAATGCAGACTGGGAGTTGTACGACTCGCCAGTCTTCTCAGTCAGACGTTCTGCAATCTTGATGGCTTTGATCCAGTCGTGCTCCTTTTGGAACAAATCCAATAAAAACTCTAAGGAAGGCTTAGCGTACTTGGTCTTGCCCAACTCATTGAACAGGCTTTCGGCACGATCCAAGATACCTGCCTTAAGGTAGTCCTGCGCCAATTCGAACACCGCCTGCTGACGCTTATCGTCATCCAGATCGGCACGATCGACTAGGTTGTGGTGCATGCGCAAAGCTCTATCGACTTCACCGCGACGGCGGAACAAACTGCCCAAGGCAAAGTGCAATTCCACAGTTTGCGGATCCACCTTGACCACTTCGATGAAAGCTTCGATAGCCTTATCTTGTTGCTCGTTGAGCAGGAAGTTGAGACCCTGAAAATACGAATCCGGCAAGGCACTGGACTCAGATAGGATCTCCTTGATGTCGATACGTGCCGCTAACCATCCCATGCCAAAGAACAAAGGAAATATGAGTAGCATCCAGGGTTGAAATTCCATAGTTGCCCGATTTAAAAAGGTTGTGTCACTGACTTGTCTTGTTCCATTTCGGCCAATTGATTCTTGACCTTAATATCGCGCTTAAGCGCCGATATTTCCCTACGCTGCTGCAATATATTTATGATCATGGCTAATACACCTATCACCACGCCTGCTGCGAAAAATAATAACAACACAAGAACTAAAGAAGTGTGCCATTCCGCGTTGAAAAAATATCGCAGGGTCACAGGTTGATCATTCTTAACCGCGAAACCCAGCAACACCAAGAATATGATTAAACGCCCTAGCCAATTTAGATAACGCATGGACAGTCCAAGTTGTAATAAAAAATACGCCGAACGATAGCATAAAAAATGGCGGCTATACCTTTCGATATGCCGCCACGAATCAATTTCTCAGTTACTTAAGACTGAGGTTCGCTGACACGTTCACGCAACTCCTTACCAGCCTTGAAGTGTGGCACGTATTTGGCCGGCACTTTTACCTTATCCCCAGTCTTGGGATTACGTCCCAGACGAGGTGGTCGGTAATTCAACCCGAAACTACCAAATCCGCGAATCTCGATACGACCACCACGCGCTAACGTAGCGGACAGATTATCCAGAATCACTTTTACGGCCAGCTCGGCATCTTTTGCGAGTAACTGCGGATGCAGTTCTGCAAGTTTTGCGATTAGATCAGAACGAGTCATGCTTACCTTTCAACTTAAGCTTCTGTTTTGCTGCCACTCATCTTAGCTTTCAACAAGGCACCCAGGTTAGTTGTACCTGCATTGCCATTATTTTCAGCAGAGAACTTTTGCATTGCAGCAGATTCTTCAGCTTTATTGAGCGCCTTGATAGACAGGTTAATACCACGATTCTTGCGATCAACATTGATGATCACAGCAGTCACAGTATCGCCTTCTTTAAGATGTGTGCGGATATCTTCAACACGATCCACAGACACTTCAGATGCTTTCAAGTAAGCTTCTACATCGTTATCCAGCGCAACAACAGCACCCTTGGCATCGATAGACTTAACGGTACCTGTTACAACGGCACCCTTCTCATTAGAAGATGCAAAACCGCCGAATGGATCTGATTCCATTTGTTTGATGCCCAAAGAGATACGCTCGCGCTCGACGTCAATAGCCAATACCAAAGCTTCAACTTCGTCACCCTTCTTGTAGTTGCGAACGATTTCTTCGCCTGGCTGACTCCAAGACAGATCAGACAAATGGATCAGACCGTCGATACCGCCATCCAAACCGATGAACACGCCGAAGTCAGTGATGGACTTAATCTGGCCACGGACTTTATCGCCCTTCTTGTGGTTGATTTCAAAGTCATCCCAAGGATTGGACTTGCACTGTTTCATACCCAAAGAGATACGACGACGTGATTCGTCAATTTCAAGAATCATGACTTCTACTTCATCACCCAAGGAAACAACCTTGGATGGATGTACGTTCTTGTTAGTCCAATCCATCTCAGACACGTGTACCAGACCTTCGATACCTTGTTCGATTTCCACGAAGGAACCGTAGTCAGTAAGGTTAGTGACCTTACCGAACATACGAGTACCTTGTGGGTAGCGACGTGCCAGACCATTCCAAGGATCATCACCCATTTGCTTGATACCCAGAGAAACGCGATTCTTCTCTTGGTCGAATTTCAAGATCTTAGCTTCGACTTCCTCGCCCACTGTCAGGACTTCAGAAGGATGCTTCACACGACGCCATGCCAAGTCGGTGATGTGCAACAGACCGTCGATGCCGCCCAAGTCAACGAATGCGCCGTAGTCAGTGATATTTTTAACCACGCCCTTAACAATCGCGCCTTCCTTCAGGCTTTCCATGATCGCTTCACGATCAGCACCCATCGTTGTTTCCAGCACCGCACGGCGTGACACCACGACGTTGTTGCGCTTGCGATCCAACTTGATGACCTTCAGCTCCATGGTCTTGTTTTCGTATGGTGTCGTGTCTTTAACTGGACGAATGTCCACCAAAGAACCAGGCAAGAATGCACGAATACCATTAACCATAGCAGTCAGACCGCCCTTGACCTTACCGCTGACAAAACCTTCAACAATCTTGCCTTCTTCCATGGCGATCTCAAGATCGTGCCATGCAGCCAAGCGCTTAGCTTTTTCACGGGACAGCTTGGTTTCGCCATAGCCGTTTTCCAATGATTCGATAGCAACAGTGATGAAGTCGCCTGCTTTGACTTCCAGCTCACCCTTTGCATCGAGGAATTCTTCGATAGCAATCAGACTTTCGGATTTCAGACCTGCATTTACAACAACAACGTTGTGATCTACGCGCACTACTTGCGCTGTAATCAATTCGCCTGCGCGCATTTCTTTGCGGGTCAAGCTTTCTTCAAACATTGCTGCAAAACTATCTGGATTTTCTACTACTGCTGCGGTTGCGTTCATATTGAATACACCTAAAGATAAATTTCTGTTTACACAGAGGTTAGTTATAAAGTTCCCAAACGACGGGGAGTCGAGCGGGGCCTAGTTTTTGGACAGCTTCGGATGGTATGCATGTAGTACGAAGTCGACCGCCTGCTCGATATTAAGAGCCGTGGTATCCAACATGATTGCACCAACCGCCTGTTGCAAAGGTGCGACGCTACGTTGTGTATCACGGAAGTCGCGTGCCTCTATGTCCTGCAAAAGGTCGGAGATTTTAGCATCCATTCCTTTTTGCTTCAACTGCTTATATCGTCTATCTGCGCGCGCTTGGGCGCTAGCGGTCAAAAATATCTTCAAATTAGCGTCCGGAAATACCACGGAAGCCATGTCGCGGCCGTCTGAAACCAAGCCCGGCGCACGTCGAAAAGCGTGCTGTTTATTGAGTAAAGCTGCTCTAACCTTGGGTAAACTAGCCACTTTCGAGGCGGCAGCACCAGACTCTTCGGTACGCAACTCGTCGCCTACAATGGCACCTTCCAGCCAGGTCTCACCCTTTTCAAAGCGTATATCCACACGACCAGCTAGATTGGCCAAGCCCGTCTCGTCGTCCAGCGCCACGCCGTGACGCTGAGCAGCTAAAGCCAACAATCGATATAAGGCACCACTATCCAGATAGTGGTAACCCAGCTTATCGGCCACGATTTGTGCCACTGTCCCCTTACCTGATGCGGATGGGCCATCTATCGCAATCACTGGGACAGCTTGGGTCACGCTTGCAAATGCAGAGAAATAATCTGGGAAGGTCTTGGCCACACATTGAGGATCGTTAATTAACATACCTTGCTCGCCGAATGCGGCCAGCGAGAAACACATCGCCATGCGGTGATCATCATACGTATCAATACCAGAAGCGGGACTCAGGATGGTGTCAGTGGGCGGTGTGATGCAAATGTAGTCCGCACCCTCTTCCACCGTCGCGCCGACTTTGCGCAGCTCAGTCGCCATCGCATGGATGCGGTCAGTCTCTTTGACGCGCCAACTGGCGATATTACTTAATGTGGTCGGACCTTCTGCGAACAAGGCGGCAACCGCTAACGTCATTGCGGCATCGGGTATATGGTTGCAGTCCATGTCTATGCCATTCAGTCTGCCACTCACTGGTGATTGAACTTCCATCCAATTCGGCCCCTGCACGATACGCGCACCCATCAGGCTCAAGGCTTCAGCGAAGCGCACATCGCCTTGTATGCTGTCGCTGCCCACGCCTTCTATGCGCAACAGTCCACCACCAATAGCACCTGCAGCGAGGAAATATGAAGCGGAGGACGCATCCCCTTCGACATAGACTACTTCAGGTGCAACATAAGAGCTGTCTGCAGCGACTGTAAAACTGCGCCAAGCATCACGCTGCACCGTCACGCCAAACTTAGCCATCATCGCCAAGGTGATTTCGATATATGGTTTGGAGATCAACTCACCCTGCACCTCGACGGTAACCGTAGATTTAAGCAAGGGCAGCGACATCAACAAGGCTGTGAGGAATTGACTGGAAACATCACCACGCACGCTGACGCGCGATACACCACTCAATGTTGCGGGGAATATTTCTAACGGTGGGTAGCCATCATTGCCAGTGTAATCAATATTGGCGCCCAAACCACGTAAGCCATCCACTAGATCACGTATCGGACGCTCATGCATACGCGCTACGCCTGTCAACGTGTAATGACCGCCGGACAAAGCAAGTGCCGCCGTCAACGGACGGAATGCTGTGCCCGCATTCCCTAAAAACAGCGCAGCTTCACGAACAGGAAAGTCACCGCCACAACCTGTCACACGATAAGCGTTATCACCTAATGACAAAACTTTGACACCCAAGGTCTGCAAGCCCTCAAGCATGCGGTCGGTATCATCCGATTGCAGCAGATCGAGCACCTCAGTCGTACCTTGCGCCAGTGCAGCCAGCAACAGCACACGATTGGAGATACTTTTGGAGCCAGGTAATTGCACCGTACCCTGAGCCGAGATCAATGGAGGGAGATAGAGAGATTTGTGAGTCATGTCTTAAAGCCGCAATGCGGCATTACCTTATTGTTGGGTCCAGTTGCTACGCACTTTACGTGCTTCGCTGAACACGTCTTCCAATGTATCGGCATCGCGTTGTTCCAATGCCTGATACAGCACATGCAACTCTTGCGCATATTGCATCAGCTCTTGCATCAGTGCATCGCGGTTGGCTAGACATATGTCGCGCCACATCTCTGGGGAACTTGCGGCGATGCGAGTGAAATCACGGAAACCACTCGCAGCAAAAGATAGCAGCACATCACGGTTATCGCGCTGTGATAGATCGTGCACCAGCGCAAACGAAAGTAGATGCGGCAGATGACTCACAGAAGCAAATACTTGATCATGTTCCTGCGCAGTCAGTTCGCTGACTTTAGCTCCGCAAGCTTCCCATGCCTGACGTACCTGTGCGACCGCCGCAGCGCTGTTTTCAGGCAAGGGGGTCAAAACTACTTTTTTATCCACATAGAGTTCAGCGCGGGCGGCGGCGGCACCACTCTGTTCAGCACCTGCGATAGGATGCGCTGGAACAAACTGGGCAACCTTGTCGCCCAAGTATGCTCGCGCCGCAGCGACCACATCACACTTGGTGCTGCCTCCGTCGCTGACCAGCGTATGCGAGCCAAGATGCGGTGCGATACGCTGCATGATTTCAGCCATCTGTCCAACTGGCGTTGCCAACAACACCAAGTCTGCATCACCGACCTCCTGCGCAACATCTATACCGATGCGATCGATGATGCCCAATTGTTGCGCTTGCTCCAAGGAAGCTAGACTGCGACCAAAACCGACCACCTCAGACACAGCGCGGGCCTGACGCAAGGCCAGTGCAAACGAGCCTCCTATCAGACCCACACCAAAGATGACGATTTTTTTCAAACTTAGACTTACTCCATTTTTTACTTCTCAGGGTATCTCGAAAAATTCAAAATCCTAAGCGAGGCTAGACGCGAATTAAATTTACACGCGCCGCATATCCAGTGATATGTAAGCGGGGAAATTTCATGAGCAACAACGCATCGCGACGGAGTTTGGATTTTGCGGGTGCACTATTATTCCATGTACATGCCGCCATTGACATGCAGCGTCACGCCGGTGATGTAAGCCGCAGATGGACTAGCTAAAAAGGCGACCGCAGCGGCGATGTCTTGAGGTTGGCCCAAACGTTTCAACGGCACATGTTCAACCAATTTGGCGCGCTGCTCTTCGCCTAATGCATGGGTCATGTCTGTATCGATAAAACCGGGTGCGACGCAGTTGACGGTGATGTTGCGGCTGCCGATTTCTTGAGCCAGTGATTTAGTGAAGCCCATCATGCCAGATTTAGATGCGGAATAATTGCTCTGCCCCGCGTTACCCATACTGCCCACCACGGATGCGATGCTGATGATACGACCACCACGAGCCTTCATCATGGCGCGCAATACTGCACGGCTCATGCGAAAGACAGACTTGAGATTGGTCGTCAACACATCATCCCACTCTTCGTCTGTCATGCGCGCCAACAGATTGTCGCGGGTGATACCGGCATTATTGACCAAGATGGATATCTCGCCGAACTGTTTACGCAAGTCACCCAGCACTTGTTCGGTTTGAGCAGCATCATTGACGTTCAATGCAAAGCCCGCGCCTTTGATATTCGCAGCAGCCAGATACTCGCTGATTGCTTGAGCACCCTTCTCGCTGGTTGCAGTACCGACCACGGTCGCACCTTGCTTACCTAATTCCAAAGCGATGGCTTGTCCGATACCACGTGAAGCACCGGTTACCAGTGCAATCTGTCCTTGTAGTGTCATTTCGTATTTCCTTATCTAAGTCGTGACGAATTAAGCGAAGGTAGTCAAAGCAACAGTCAGTGCTGCACCATCATTAATGGCAGAAGCTTGCTGATTAGTATCTATACGCTTGTTGAGTCCAGCCAACACCTTACCAGGTGCGCATTCGACATTGTGTGTGATGCCCTGCTTACCAAAAGCTTGCACGGTCTCGACCCAACGTACCGGCGAGTACAACTGACGCACCAATGCATCTTTGATCGCGGCCGCATCGCTGTAGGCAGCGACATCAGCATTGTGTAGAACTGGGATTGCAGGCGCAGTAATAACAACATCGTTCAAGTATGTGCGCAACTGCTCGGCAGCACCCTTGAGCAAACTGCAATGCGAAGGCACGCTCATAGGTAACATGATGGCGCGCTTAGCACCCTTGCTCTTGGCCAGTTCCATACCACGCTCTACCGCAGCACGGTCACCCGCGATGACGATCTGTCCAGGCGAGTTGTAGTTGACTGCTTCTAACACTAGCCCCTGCGCACCTTCAGCACACACAGCACGCACAGCATCATCATCCAGACCCAAGATGGCAGCAATACCACCCACGCCTTCAGGCACGGCTGTTTGCATACACTGCGCACGGTAACGCACTAAAGGCAAAGCATCGGCAAAGCTCAAAGCGCCCGCAGCAACCAGCGCTGTGTACTCACCCAAACTATGTCCCGCCATCATGGTTGGTGTTGCGCCATTTTGAGATTGCCAAGCACGGTATACCGCCACACCTGCTGTCAGCATGATCGGTTGTGTGTTCACTGTGGCATTTAGTTCAGCATCACTACCTTCGTCGACCAACTGCCAGAGGTCTTGCTTGAGTACATCGGAAGCTTCTGTAAAAGTGTCGCGGACTGCAGAGAAGTCTGCATATCCACCCATCATGCCGCGAGATTGGGAACCCTGACCAGGGAATACGAAAGCGAATTTAGTCATTATATTTAGCCGTAAGTGATTAGACCTAAGTCGTAAGTTGATTTTGTCGCTACGCGGGTCAGCTTCTAACTGACGACTTACGTCTAACGACTTCAAACTTTTTTTATTACCAGCGTACCAGCAACGCGCCCCAAGTGAAGCCACCACCGATCGCTTCCAGCAAGATGTGCTGACCTGCTTTAATGCGGCCATCACGCACCGCAACATCCAGCGCCAAGGGGATAGAGGCAGCAGAAGTGTTGCCGTGTTTAGCCACGGTCACCACCACGTTATCCATGCTCAAGCCCAGTTTTTTGGCGGTCGCCTCCATGATGCGGATATTGGCCTGATGTGGCACTAGCCAATCGATAATGGTATCTGGCAATTGATGTTCTTCAAGCAATTCCTCGACCACACGACTGAGATTGTTGACAGCGAATTTGAATACCGCAGGGCCATCCATCTTAATGAAGGGACTACCCTCGATCTCGCCATTACGAATATTGCCTTCAGCTTTGAGCATATGACGCTGACTGCCATCGGAGTGCAACTTGGCTGCAATGATGCCTGGCGTCTCGCTGGCTTGCATAACCACTGCGCCCGCGCCATCACCAAACAGCACGAAAGTAGCTCTGTCCTTCACATCCAAGATGCGCGACAACACTTCAGCGCCGACGACCAAGACTGTCTTGGCCTGACCGCCACGGATGTACATATCTGCGGTATTCATGGCGAATACAAAACCACCGCACACTGCCTGCATATCGAACGCAGGACCACCGCTGGTGATGCCTAGCTTGTCCTGCAAGATACATGCGGTACTTGGGAAAATCTGATCTGGCGTAGTGGTTGCAACGATAATCAAATCGATGTCGTTGGCAGCAATCCCCGCAGCTTCGATTGCTTTGACGCTAGCGTGGTACGCCAAATCACTGGTCAATTCATCATCGGCTGCAAAGTGTCGTTCATGGATACCACTGCGACTGACAATCCAGTCATGCGAAGTCTCGACCATCTTTTCTAAATCGTAGTTGGTCAACGTCCTAGCGGGCAAATAACTACCAGTTCCTATGATGCGTGAATACATTTAAGCAGCTCCTTGCTCAGAGTTTCGACGCTGATGATGCCATTTTTCGATGTGCTCACTGATGTGCTGCAACATGCCGCCACGCGCCTCTTCTGCTGCACGCTCGATGGCACACAGATAGGCGTAAGCATCTGCCGACCCGTGGCTCTTAACGACGATACCCTTGAGACCGAGAAAGCTCGCGCCATTGTAACGGCGGTGATCCAGTCTGTGTTTAAAGGCCTTCAGTGCAGGAATCGAGAACAAAGCACCCAGCTTAGTGAAGATATTACGAGTCAGTTCCTCGCGGAGGAAGCCACCCATCATCTTGGCCACGCCTTCTGCAGTTTTAAGCGCCACGTTACCGACGAAGCCATCACAGACTACAACATCGGTGACACCCAAGAAAATATCATTGCCTTCCACGTTGCCGTAGAAGTTCAAATCACTCGCCTGCAACATCAGACCAGCCTGCTTAACGACCTCATTACCCTTGATCTCTTCGCTGCCGATATTTAAGAGACCCACACTGGGGTTCTCTTTATGCTCCAAAGCACTGACCAAAGTGGAACCCATCAGGGCAAATTGCAGCAAGTGTTCAGCCGTGCAATCGGTGTTTGCACCCAAATCCAACATACACACCTGCCCCTTATTAGTGGGCAGGAACGAAGCGATCGCAGGACGATCTATACCGGGCAATGTCTTGAGCACATAACGCGCGGTCGCCATCAACGCGCCAGTATTGCCAGCGCTGACACAAGCTGCGGCTTCACCGGATTTAACCAGATTGATAGCGACGCGCATGGAGGAATCCTTCTTGCCACGCAATGCTGACTGAGGGGATTCATCCATCGCCACCACTTGACTGGCGGCATGGACGCGCAAATGCGAACCGAGCTGCGCACCTATGGCGCGCAACTCAGCTTCGATGGCATCGGGAATACCGACCAACACGATGGTATCGCCAGGTGAGTGTTTCAGATATTCAATTGCTGCGGGAATCGTGACCGAAGGACCGTGATCACCACCCATTGCATCTATTGCTAATGTAACGTCCACTAAGCGACCCTAAGCAAATGGCAACTTCTATAAATCCAAACTCTGTTGCGATGCGGCGTTACTTACAAAAAATTACTCCTCACATATTAGCTATATGCCGCGTCGTATTTTTTTGTTCGCGCCTTGCCTCGCTTAGGATTTTGAATTTCTAAAAATCCCCAGTAAATAGAAAAGAAAACGCAGCCGATCTACCGACCGGCTGCGTCACTAAAAAGCTTATTCGCCTTTAGTCTTAACTACTTTTTTGCCACGGTAGAAACCGGTTGGGCTGATGTGGTGGCGCAAATGTGTCTCGCCTGTAGTTGGCTCGATTGCAATCGATGGATTTGTCAAGAAATCGTGCGCGCGGTGCATACCACGCTTAGATGGGGACTTTTTATTTTGCTGAACTGCCATGCTGATACTCCTAGTTAAAACTCAAAATAACGTTAAGATTATTAACGCTTTAATTTTGCCAATGCCGCAAAAGGATGTGACTCCTCCTGCCGCGTTCCTGCCTCATCTACCGCCTGACACATCCCAACATTATGTTTGGGTGCAAAGGGCAAACTCAGCAAAATCTCATCTTCCAATAAGTGCCATACATCCAATTGCGCCTCAGCAAGGATACTTTCGAACGCTTCTTCGACTTCATTTGCATCCAACTGATCTAAGCCAGCCTGATCCCGCAACTGCACAGAGGTCGACACCACAACCTCAAAATCCATACACTGCATACAACGCTGACATACTAGATGGCAGACGCCAGATACATCTAGAGAAAGATATGGGACAGTGAATTTATCCACTCCGCCCAACAGCTTATAACTTAAGGTACCCTCTGTATCACTCAACAGATCGACCAAACGTGACAATTCAGCAACCAGCACTTCACCGCTAATTTGCTGGCCATTTCTGGCAAAATCTAGACTATCTATGAAAGGTCGTGCATGCATGAGGCGCGCATGATATATTTTTCGCCCCCTTGTGTCAAAAATCCTAAGGAAAATTCTTGAATTCTCAGTTGCTTGTCTTGGCCTCTACCTCAATCTATCGTAGCGAACTACTTAAAAAGCTACAAATCCCCTTCGTCACCGCAGCCCCTAATGTCGATGAAACGCCCTTAACAGGGGAGTCCGCCCGTGCGACCTCCATACGCTTAGCGCAACTCAAAGCGCGCGCCGTCGCATCTGACTATCCCGATGCACTAATCATAGGCTCAGACCAAGTCGCCCTTCTAGGTGAAGAACAATTGGGCAAGCCCATGAACCACGACAATGCCGTACGGCAATTGCAAAAGATGCGTGGCAAAACCACCCGCTTCTATACGGCACTGACCTTATATAACAGTAAGACTGGCAATATGCAGACCGAAGTGGCCGAGAACGATGTGACCTTGCGTGAGTTGAGCGATGCTGAAATAGAAGCCTATCTACTCAAAGAGCAACCCTATCACTGCGCGGGTAGTGCCAAATCTGAGGGCTTGGGTATCGCCCTGATGTCATCTATGCGTGGCGACGATCCTAATGCACTGATAGGCCTGCCCTTGATATTACTACTCGCCATGTTGCGCAATGAGAACCTGACACCCTTTTGAATATGACCACTACACCACCAGCATCAGGCACGACCAAAGGCACGCTGTATCTTATCCCCTGCACCTTGGGTGACAGCCCTGCCGAACAGGTTATCCCCAGTCACGTCATCAATATCGCTCGCCACTTGAGCTACTACGTGGTTGAGCAGACCAAGACCTCACGCCAATTCCTGTCTGCGCTCAAGCACGAACAGCCGATACAGTCCCTGCATTTCAGCAACTTGAACCAACATACCGCGCCAAGCGAATTGGAATCCTTGCTCGCCCCACTATTGGCAGGACATGATTTAGGCGTGATTTCCGAAGCAGGCTGCCCTGGCATCGCCGACCCTGGTGCTGACTTGGTCAATCTCGCCCATCGAAAAGGGATACGCGTAGTACCGCTAGTCGGCCCCTCGTCGATTTTACTGGCCTTGATGGCCTCAGGCTTAAATGGACAATGCTTCGCTTTCCAAGGCTATCTACCTATAGATGAAACTGAGCGCAAGAAAGCCATCGTGAATTTGGAAGCTGAATCTGCAAAGCGCAACCAGACGCAGATGTTCATAGAAACGCCTTACCGCAATGAGCGCATGTACTCCGCGCTGTTAGTGACTTGCCAACCCCAAACCTTGCTCTGTGTCGCGACTGATGTCACTCTAGCCAGCGAACAGATTACCACGCTCAGCATCGCACAATGGAAGCGCCGCCCAGCCCCCGAACTCAATAAACGCCCCAGCTTGTTCCTCCTGCTCGCACCCTCAAGCCGAGCGTGATTCGTTTAATAGGAACATAAGCAAAGAACGCAGTTTGGCTGGCTTGACTGGCTTGTGCATCAAATGATGTCCTGCAGCATTGGCCAGTTGCAATAAGTCGGTACTGGTGTCGCCACTGATCAGGATGGCAGGAGTCTGATTATTCGTATGCTTGCGTACCATGGCGATTGCATCAATTCCTGTTTCATCGTCTGCCAATTGATAATCACTGATAATGAGATCCCAAACTGCACCTGCTGACAGCAACGTCTGCAAACGATCTAGATTAGTGGCCGTCTCCACTGCCCCCCCCCAGGAAGCTAATATGGTTGCAGTACTGGCCAAGACTAATTCGTCATCATCTATCACCAACACCGACTTACCTTGCAATGGCAATTTTTCTACAGTCATAGCTGACTGAATCGCAGGATACTTTCCGCTTACCGCGAGATGGCTCTGACCGTTATCGATAGGCACTCGCAATGCAAATATGGAGCCACGCCCAAGCGTGGATCTCAGCTCTATGCCCAAGTCTAGCAGTTTCACTAGCCTATCCACGATGGCTAAGCCCAAGCCCTGCCCCTTGCTACTATCCAATTGTGGCTTAGAGACCTGGAAGAACTCATTGAATATATTCGATTGATCCTGACGAGAAATACCGATGCCGTTATCTCTAATCTCTATACGCAACTGATTGCCTCGTTTACGGCAAGCAATCATCACACAACCACCCGGATGACTATAGCGGATTGCATTGCTAACAAGATTCGTCAAAATACGCTCCAACAGAATCGGATCGGTATTCACATACAGGCTAGAAGTACGCACCACCAGCTTGACGTTCTTGATTGCTGCAAGCATATGATAATCAGCCTCAACACGACTGATGATGGCCGACATCCTACAAGACTGGTACTGCGGAATTACCCCTCCAGAATCCAACTTAGAGATATCCAACAGCGCATTTAATAAAGTAACGAGTGCATCCACCGATTGCTCTACTTGCTCGACCAGATGCCGCTGAGACGAAGAGCTCAACTGGCGACGTAATTCCGCCACATACAGTCCCAGCGCATGCAAGGGTTGCCTTAGATCATGACTTGCTGCTGCGAGGAATCGGCTCTTGTCTTGATTAGCGAGTACAGCCTCATCTTTTTTCTCACGCAAAGCCTGCGTCGCCTGATCAATGCGCTGCTGCAATATCTCCCGGTCTTGCTCCAATTGAACACCCATCTCATTCAGGCCATGAGCGAGCGTACTCAGCTCGACAACATTGGTGGAGAATTTCGTTCTGGTGCCCAAATCACCCTTTGCAATCCTCTCTACCGCCTTACTCATTAAGTGGATAGGTCGAGTTATACTCAAACTTGCCCTATAGATCAGATACAGGGCAATCATCAAAAACAGGACTGTACTTATCAATGCCACAATCAGCATCTCGAGCTTATCCTGCTCCGTATGCGCCTTGCTCATCTCGACAATCACCGCACCAATCTTTTTTGCAGGCTCGCTTATATCCATATCATCGACCACCACTTGGGTAGGTACGATAGGTTGATACAACCAGATGCTCTGATTTGATTCCTTGATGTGATTCGAAACATCCATCCCGCCGAAGGTGGGCGTTTCTCCCCACTTTGCGTGCGTCAGCTTCGATCCATTCTGCTGTGCAGCTTTCAGAGTGCTTCCGGCCTCGAACTTCGCTGAGGTCATACTCCCCACCGTCAGCAAAATTTCTGATGACGCGTTTAGTATCGCCACACCGCGCACATCCGGCTCCCGCAGGCTACCATTAGCAATCATCCTGAGGAATTCTTGATTATTAGTGAAGACGCCATATTCGCTACTAGAAGCCATCTGCCTAGCGATCAATTTGCCGCGCTCCATTAGACTCAAGTCCAAATCAGCAAAGCGTCCGTGCAACAGGAAAAACTCTAAGAAAATGGTCAATATCAATAACGGTATCAGCGTTATCAACGCCATCTGCTGCTGGATGTTGGGATTTCTAATCATAGACGCGTCCAAAATACAGACAGCATAAAATTTACTATGTCTGAGTATCTGATCATCACTAGATATAAACGCACATGAAAGTTAGATATCCCATTCCAAACGGTCTAATTGAATGCTACTTGCACCAAGACTTGCGTATCGACCAGAGGCAAGGTGCGATAGCAACACATATGAATTATACGTAACGAAAAAAATAAAGGACCAGTGATTTACGATTTAGCTACAGAATAAAAAAAACGCCCAGATATTGCTGACTAGATGCCTGATTATTTGGGATGACTAATGGGTGTTAACGCCAGTTAGAGAATTGTTCCAGATGCCGAAATTGGACTGCCCCATATCGATTGCCAACAATCTCAATGCTGACAATAATTCACAAGCCAGATGCATGGGGCATGCGAAATCTTGGCATCTGGATCAAAATCGAGTCGGCGGCAAACACTGGCAGTCCTCTTCAGCATGAAAACACACCGAGCGATTATTGCCGCACTGGATGATGTGCCATGGAATACCCAGAATCGAGAGGCGTGCACGTCGTGGCATAAGTGGATACCGATAATGA
>JBBQKX010000021.1:0-26430 GCA_038327315.1 Burkholderiales bacterium
GAAGCTACTGTGTTGTAACAGTGAGCGGCAGCATTGGGGACGACTTGTAAGATTCACTTCAACTTTCCAAATCTTGTTAGGCAGCTTACTAAACTAAACTTGCCGTTCAACGCGATAGCCTCGAACGGCAGGACTGGCCGATATTTTGTCAGACAGTTTATCGGACTAAGTTGACGTTCAGGTTGCCCCTTTGAATGATAAGTTCAGATTGGAAAGCGGCCACTCAAGTGGCCGCCAGTCCAATGACTAAACGTCAGTCTGCTCTGCCATCTCCAATGCATCGTCTACCTCAACACCTAGATACCGTACCGTACTTTCTATTCTGGTATGGCCAAGGAGTAGCTGCCAGCGTGGACTTTCCTTGTAACAAGCGGCACAGGTGCAGATAAAGTGGCCAGGTAGAAAGGCACACAACAACCGCGAACAAAATCGCGGGAATGAACAGGCGGAGAACCTGATAACAACTGAATAATATAATGGCAATCGCGGCCAGCTGGACGAATTGTACAATATGCGTTTTCACGTTCATCCTATTTCCCTAGTTTTCATCCGGCAGTCGGTTGCGTTTCAAATCGGCCATCGACTCACCGGTCGGCAGTAGGCATTGCCGTTGCAGGCTGCCGAAGCGCAGCGCGTACTGTCTCGTGAACTCCGCCCCCAGGAAAAGTATTTGCGCTGAATAATAGACCCATAGTAATAGGGCAATCAGCGATCCTGCGGCACCGAAGCTTGAGGCGATACCGCTGTTACCCAGATACAGACCGATTGCATATTTACCCAGACTGAACAATCCTGCCGTAAAAACCGCACCGATCCAGACATCGCTCCACAACAGCGGCGCATCCGGCAACATCTTGTTTATGATAGCAAACAGACAGGCGATTACGCAGAACGAAATCAACGAGGAAAACATCGTCAGTGCAGGTACGGAGCCGCCCCAGCTGCTGCCTGCATAATTTTCAAGCAACGCCAGGGCTGCGCTGACCACGAGGGAAATGAGCAGCAAGAAGGCCAGAACGAGTAACAGGCCGAAAGACAGTAGGCGAGTTTTTATGAGCACGCTGACAGCCGAATTGCAGGACTTTTCCAGACCCCACATTTCATCCAGGCTGCCCTTCAATTCGGCGAAAACGCTGGTGGCGCCGACCAGTAACATGACACTTGCCAGCAGCGTCGCTACAATCCCGGAAGCAGGATCACGAGCTGCTGCGAGCAAGGCCTGGATCGCCTTTGCACCATTTGGCCCTACCAGTCCTTGTATCTGCGCAATAATCTCTCCTTGGGCTGCTTGGGCACCAAAGAAATATCCGGAAATTGCGATGACCAGCACCATGATGGGCGTCATCGAAAACAATGTATAAAAAGCCAAAGCTGCGCCTTTGCTTGCTGCACGGTGGTCAAACCAAGCTATCACTGATTCGATCAGGGTTTTGTTGACGCGCCTTATCAAATCGGGCGTGATGCCGAGCAGAAAGCGCAATATACGGGGAGAGAAGAGGTTTTCCAAAACTCGGGTGAGTTTGTGCTGGATCATGATTTAATACCAACTAGCAGCAGCTGCCCTGAATTCATTTTCATCTTGTTTTAATTCCAATACCTCATGCTGTAACGGACGGGATGCCGACAAGGCACCCCATGATTTGCGTTACCCGTGACGACTTATTACTTGCCAGCGTCCTTAACGACTTCCTTCAGGTCGCCGATTGCTTGTTGCACTTTACCTTCAAGCTGCTTTTTCAGACCCTTTGCCTGTTGCTCTTTGCTTCCAACTAATTTACCCGCTTCTTCCTGAATTTTTCCGCCGATGTCTTTTGCCGCGCCTTGACTTGATCCTTGTTCATTTCGAGTTCATCATTTATCAGTTTAACCATCTTCTGTTCGAGCCACGATTCGGCTCGACCCACAGACACAACACGTTCCATGACTGCATTTAGAGAGTAATGCCAAACAAAAGTCAATTCTGTGCGCTGCCCAACACAGAGGCTATTTAGAAAATTCAAGTTCCTAACATGCATCAATAGGGTCAGACTCGATCGATTTGCATAATTACATGCCGAGGCAGCCTATAAAAGATGAGTTTAAAAAGTCGCGCCATCGAAACCGTACTCAAAACGAGGGGAATCCACTTCTGCGAATTTAACCAGCACTCAATCGAGTCTGACCCTCATGGCACTAGGTTAAGCGATTTAGGCTGCAAAACTCCCTCCCCTTCAAGGGGAAGGAATCGATTCCTCCCGCTTCCGCAGATGTTTTGCACTTATCCTAGTGCCATGAGAGTCTGACCCCATTGATTCCGAACCAGCGCGCACGCAAACGATGTGAAACTTGCAATATGGGTTGTTCAACCAGTCGATAACCTACCCATCCGTAACTCACAACAGCCGCTAGCATAATGAGGCAGGCAAGCATATTGTCTAATAAGCTGTTCGGCACTGGAGATGTCATCAGCTATAACTGACCAATTGCAGAAAGAACAAGAACATGGGACAGGTACACCGTATACAAAATATCACCGATAAATTGCAGGGGTTTTGGAACGGTGAATTTATTCAACTTATCAAGCGCGATTCACCCCATGGATCGCTTCCAAGCCAACCTTGGCCTTGAATTCCGCACTAAATACTTTTGTTTAACTTCGCTCATCGCCCGTTTCCTTATGCTTCGGACTACAGCTTAAACTACTGTCTCAAATTCGGGGTCCACTATGGTTGCAGGAATGGCCGCTTTTGAGACAAGCTTGTCAATCACCTCGCTTAAAATTCCAAATCTTGTCAGGCAGCTTACCAAGCTGAACTTGTCATTCAAACTGGCAGCCGTGAACGTCAACATAGGCCGAAAACTCGATGTTCAATACTTATTACGCTTTAGTACGGCAAAGCTTGCTTTTGGTACCCAGAAAGAAAAAAACCGAACGCGAGCACGTTCGGTTTTTTGTTGTGCGTGACTCAGGTTAGAAGTTGTAGATGCCCGCTACGTAGACATTACTGGCGTTAGAAGCATAGGTTTGGTATCCGCCACGGATGTCGATGTTTTTGTCCACCGCGAGTTGGCCACCGAAGCCGAACACCAAGCCTGAGACCGAAGAGTTACCTACGACATTTAAGCCTGCGCAGCCGTTACAGTTCACTGAGGATGAGGTGCTGGCGATACCTAGTTTGCCGAACACTGAAACGTTCTTCACATTGGGTAATGGGAACATGGCGACTGCATCCACTCCTATGGAGGTGTATTGCGCATCGATGGTTCTGCCCAGACTAATATATTTATCGCTACCTAAGGAAGTGATCTGACCTTCGATGGAGATTGTGCCGGTATTCATGAAGGGGGCTAGCTTGTAGCCGACCAATCCACCTATGGCTAGGGCGGATGAATTGCCTACTGAGGAGGGACCTACTAACAAGCCAGCATAAAGTGGAGACTCTGCGGCGTAGACGGGTGCGATGAATAGAGCAGATAAGAGCGAGGCTAGGACGAGTTGTTTCAAGATGGTGACTCCCGGTGGTGAGGTTGAAGCTTGCGTTGATTAGGCAAGCGCAGGCTAAGCTACTCCTAATTAACTTGGCTATGACAGCATATTTTGTAACTGAATCTTTAATGGTGGTTGCGCGCTGTGGCACTAGCATTCAGCATCTCGCGCAAAACATCAGAAACTTATTCCGGCGAGGTGCGTGATATCTCTGCATCCTCGTTTGACATGAAGACGGTATTCGGCAAAGATACTTGCATGTCGCACACCGCCCAAAAATTCATCGCCATACTTTTTGCCCTCTGGCTACCGCTGTTCAGCGGCAGTGCATTGGCGGCTTCTGTCGCTATGCAGATGCCTGCGGGCCAAGCACAAGACGCGATGATGGCCGATTGCGGCATGGATGATATGGATATGCCGCAATCAAGCAATAGTCCCAATCAAGCTTGTGACTCTTGTGCGGTCTGTCACATGGCTTATACAGTTTATATCGCTGTACCTACTATGAGTACGCCAGCGGTAACTGCATCTGCCTACGACGCTACACCTTATCTGTTGGCCTTTAGTTCCTATTCCTTCGCGCCACTGCTACCCCCACCGCTCGCCCGTATCTGATACGGGACGAGTCCGTCTGTTGTAACCATCTGTCTGACCTCGTTCCGTAACGCCTAGGCTATCCTATGTGGTCGCCTATTTGTTTGAATCACGCATCGGATGCGGAACATGAAATCACTATCGAATATTTTTATCTTGCTGGGCGCGCTGTGGCTGGCTTGTGTTGCGCCAGCTAACGGTGCCGAACTGCCCTTGGGCAGCGATCTACAGGGTTTGTTGGACTATGCACATGAGCACAATCCGGCGCTCGCTGCCGCGCGCTACGATGCGCAGGCGGTGCAACATCGCGCAGCCTCTGCGGATGCATTGCCTGATCCTGTGCTGCGTACCGAATTCATGGATGTCAGCAAACAGGGCAGTCCCAATCTGCTTCCAGGGCAGGGTGGCGGTACGCGTTATTTGTTGATGCAGACTGTTCCTTGGTTTGGTAAACGTGATTTGCAACGCGAGGTCGCCGATGCACAAACTACCCAATCAGAGGGGCAGGTGGCGGCGAGTTGGAGTGAGTTGGCGGCGCGCATCAAGACTGCCTATGCCATGCACTATTACGCCAACGGCAGTGTGCATCTGGCGGAGCAGACCATGACTTTGCTCAATAGTCTGGAAGACATCGCTCAGACGCGTTATGAGAATGGCACGGGTACTCAGCAGGATGTGTTGCGTGTGCAGATGGAGAAGACACAATTGCAGGGCGAGCTGATCGCTTTGGAAATGGAGAGTCATCACACTCAAACGCGATTGAACGGCCAGTTGTCTCGCCCTGTTGATGCACCGCTGGCCGAGCCTATCAAGCTGCGCGAGATGCCCAGTCCTGCAAAGCTGAATGAGGCAATGTTGTTGGATAGGGTGAGCCATCAGAACCCGCAACTGCGTATCGCCGAAGCCGATATCCATTCTTCCGAAAAGCGCCGTGAGCTGACGTATGCAGATCGTTATCCCAACTTTATCCTAGGCATCGCCCCCACTCAGCGAGGCAGTAGCTTTAATCAATGGGACTTGATGGTTGAACTCAATATACCCTTGCAGCAATCCACCAGACGCTCCAAAGAGGATGAAGCGGAAGCGCAGTTTTCTGCCAGCAATGCACGCAAGCAAGCGCTGCTCGACCAGACGCAATCTACGCTGGCGCAAGCCTTGTCAGCCTTAGGTGCGGCACGCGACATCGAGCGTTTAATCGTGAAGCGCTTACTACCTCAAGCGGAGCTGACCTATCAGTCCGCATTGTCCGCATACGAGACTGGCAAGGTTGAATTTGCGGTGTTGATTGATGCGCAGAAGCAGATTCTTAGCGCACGTCAGCAACAACTCAAGGCACAGAGCGATATGCAGTTGCGTCTGGCCGATATAGAAAGATTGCTAGGAGAAGAACTATGAACACTTTGATTAAATCATTGCTGGCTATCGTGTTGCTGTCCGCTGTGGCCGCTGTTGGCTATCTCATCGGCAGCCACAAGACTGTAGCAACTGCTACGCACAGTGCAGCACCCGCCGAGCGCAAAGTGTTGTACTACCGCAATCCTATGGGCTTACCCGATACCTCGCCTGTGCCCAAGAAAGATTCCATGGGGATGGATTACGTCGCTGTCTACGAGGGTGAAGAGCAGAGTGGTACAGCGCTGGTTTTCAGTACCGATAAAGTGCAGAAGATGGGCGTACAAAGTGAGGCAGCAACGATGCGTATCTTGGATCAGCGTTTAAGAGTGACGGGTCGTATCGCCATCGACGAGCAGCGCACATACATGATTTCGCCCAAGTTCAGCGGTTGGGTAGAGCAACTTTATGTGAACAGTACTGGGCAGGCGGTCAAGAAAGGACAAATGTTGTTTGATGTGTACAGCCCTGATTTGGTCACTGCTCAACGCGAGCATGAACTTGCTTTGCAGGGCTTGCTGAGTTTGCAGGGTGCGGATGCAGAGACACGAGCAGGCATGCAAAGACTGGTCGACGCCAGTCATAAGCGCTTACAGAATTGGGACATACAGAATGGTACCTTGCACGACAACCGCATCCGTTATCAATCTCCCGTGAACGGGATTGTGTTGGAGAAGAAGGCCATACAGGGCATGCGTTTCATGCCCGGTGAAGTGTTGTATCAAATCGCCGATCTGTCGCAGTTGTGGATCATTGCTGACGTGCCGGAACAGCAGATTGCAGGAGTGAAGGTCGGAGACATTGCTCATGTGGAAGTAGAGGCGTATCCGGGTAAGTCCTATGAGGCCAAGGTCGATTTTATCTACCCGACTTTGAACACCGCGACCCGAACTGTGCCTGTGCGTCTGCTCATTGCGAATGCGCAGGGACGTCTTAAGCCAGAGATGTATGCGCAGGTCGAACTGTCTGCAGGTTTGAATACGGAAGTGCTGACCGTGCCGAATTCGGCGGTGATAGACAGCGGGACTCGCCAAGTGGTGTTGGTGCAACTGGCGGCAGGGCGCTTCGAGCCACGCACCGTGAAACTGGGTGCACGCTCTTCAGCCTATGTGCAAGTGTTGGAAGGGGTGGTCGCGGGTGAACAGGTGGTGACCTCAGCGAACTTCCTCATTGATGCTGAGAGCAATCTGCGTGCGGCACTCAGTGGCATGTCGGGTTCACCACAGACCGCATCAGCAACAGTCGCTACCGCCAAGCCCGCCGATGCTGCGCAGCACAAACATGTTGCTCATCAGGGGCATGGCACGCTGGACGGATTCAATGACGATGGCACGGTGAGCATTACTCACGAGGCCATAAGCACACTGGGATGGCCGGGCATGACCATGGATTTTGCGCTAGCGAATACATCGTTGGGTAAGGACATCAAAGTCGGTGCAACGATAGATTTTGAACTCGTGGAACGTGGTGAAGGCGAGTGGGTGATCACCAAGCTGCAAGCCGCACACGGAGGACATTGAGATGCTCGCTAAACTCATAGACTGGTCTGGACGCAATGACTCCCTCGATAGTTCCCTCCCCTTCAAGGGGAGGGTTAGGGTGGGGATGGGTAGAGCGGAGATATGAAATGAAAGGTCAAACAAATTCATTTGTACTTCACAATCATTTGCAGCAAACACTCCGCCGCAATATGACCGATGCTGAAAAGATTTTGTGGCAGCGATTGCGCGGCAAGCAACTCAATGACCACAAATTCAGACGGCAACATCCATATGACGATTTTATTCTTGATTTTGTATGTCTCGAATCGAAGCTAGTGATAGAGATTGATGGCGGACAACACAATCAGTCAGCCAAGGATGCGGGGCGTGATTTGGCACTCGTTGCAGCGGGTTTTCGTGTCATGCATTTTTGGAATAATCAGGTATTAAATGAGTTGGATGCGGTTTTGGAATCTATTTGTAATGCACTGGAAATCAAGACCCATCCCCACCCTAACCCTCCCCTTGAAGGGGAGGGGATTATCAACGAGGGAAATTGATATGCTTAATCACATCATTGCTTGGTCGGGGCGCAATCGTTTTTTGGTTTTGCTCGCGACCTTGTTCATCACCCTAGCGGGTATCTACGCGCTGGTGAAGACGCCGCTGGATGCCTTGCCAGATTTGTCCGATGTGCAGGTCATTGTCTATACCGAATATGCTGGACAAGCACCGCAAGTGGTTGAGGATCAGGTCACCTATCCGCTCACCACTGCGATGCTGGCGGTGCCGAAATCCAAAGTAGTACGCGGCTTTTCATTCTTTGGCGCGTCCTTTGTATATGTGATTTTCGAGGATGGCACCGACATCTACTGGGCGCGTTCACGCGTGCTGGAATATCTCAACAGTATCGCGGGGCGTTTGCCCAAGAATGTCTCACCGCAACTAGGCCCTGATGCGACCGGCGTGGGCTGGGTATATCAATACGCGGTGTTGAGTGATAAGCACAATCTTGCCCAATTGCGCACTATGCAAGACTGGTATCTGCGCTATCAACTCACCAAGGCACATGGCGTTGCCGAGGTCGCTTCGGTGGGTGGTTATGTGCAGCAATATCAGGTGACCGTAGACCCTATCAAGCTGCGCTCATATGGCATCCCACTCGCCAAGATTTCTCAGGTGATACGTGACAGCAATCGTGATGTGGGTGGTCGTGTGGTGGAGATGGCTGAGACCGAGTACATGGTGCGCAGTCAGGGCTATCTGCATGGCATAGGGGATATCGAGAATTTGGTGGTGAAAGCGGAGCGCGGTACGCCAGTGTTACTGCGTGATGTTGCGCATGTGGCGCTGGGGCCGGACGAACGTCGCGGGCTGGCTGAGCTGAATGGTGAAGGCGAAGTCGTGTCAGGTATCGTGATGTCGCGCTTTGGACAAAATGCACTAGAGGTCATCGCCAACATCAAGCAGAAGATCGCGGAAGTTTCGGCTGGCTTACCCGATGGCGTGAGCATCAAAGCGGTGTATGACCGCTCCGAGTTGATTCAGCGCGCCATCGCTACACTCAAGCACACGCTGCTTGAAGAAGGTGTCATCGTCGCGGTGGTTTGTATGCTGTTCTTGATGCACGCACGCAGTGCACTCGTTGCCATCGTGATGTTACCTATAGGCGTGTTGATGGCTTTCATCGCGATGCGCGCGCTGGGGCTGAATTCAAACATCATGAGTCTGGGCGGCATCGCGATTGCCATCGGTGCGATGGTCGATGCGGCGATTGTGATGATAGAGAATGCGCACAAACATTTAGAGCGGTTAAGTCTCAACAAACTCCCTCCCCTTCAAGGGGAGGGCAGGGGTGGGGATGGGGTAGGTAGAGTCGTGGCAGAAACCCATCCTCCACTTAGCCTCCCCCTTGAAGGGAGAGGAGCTTTGTCGGAGCGCGCTCAAGCCATTCTCGCCGCCTGCAAGGAAGTCGGGCCTTCATTATTTTTCTCTTTGCTCATCATCACCGTATCTTTCCTGCCGGTATTTACACTGGAAGCACAAGAGGGCAGATTGTTCGCGCCGTTGGCTTACACCAAGACCTTCTCTATGGCGGGTGCGGCTTTGCTGTCCGTCACACTCGTACCGGTGCTGATGTTGTTGTTCATACGCGGCAAGATCATGAAGGAATCGGAGAATCCGCTGAACCGTTGGATGATCGCGGCTTACAGACCGATGATTGCGACGGTGCTCAAGCACAAGGCGATGACCTTGGTTTTCGCTGTATCGGCACTTGCACTGTCTGCCTATCCTGCGCTGAAGCTGGGCAGTGAGTTCATGCCCACGTTGAATGAAGGCACGCTGTTCTATATGCCAGCCTCTTTGCCAGGTATGTCGGTGACCAAGGCGGCCGAGTTGTTGCAGACGCAGAACAAAATCATCAAGAGTTTCCCCGAGGTCGAGAGTGTCTACGGCAAAGCGGGTCGTGCACAGACCGCCACCGATCCCGCACCCATGGAAATGTTCGAGACGATCATCAATCTCAAGCCTGAAGAGCAATGGCGTAGCGGCATGAATATAGACAAGCTCACAGCAGAGATGGATAAGGCCTTGCAGTTCCCAGGTGTGGCGAACTCTTGGACCATGCCAATCAAGGCGCGTATCGATATGCTCTCAACCGGCATACGCACACCGATAGGCATCAAAGTGTTTGGCAAAGATCTGAATGAGATGGAGCGTTTAGCCAAGCAGATTGAAGCCGTGGTGAAGCAGATACCGGGTACCAGTAGTGCTTATGCCGAGCGCATCACCGGTGGCTATTATTTGGACATCATTCCCAACCGCAGTGCGCTGGCGCGTTACGGTCTGACACTGGGCGAGGTGCAAGATGTAATTGCCACCGCACTGGGCGGCGAAAACGTCACTACCACGGTGGAAGGTTTGGAACGCTTTGGTGTGAATATTCGTTACCCCCGTGAATTGCGCAGCTCACCAGAGCAGATTGGTCGCGAAGTATTAGTGACCACGGCTGATGGGGCAATGATCCCGCTGGGCCAGTTGGCGACGATTCGCATCGAAAAGGGCGCGCCTTCGATACGCACTGAGAATGCCTTGCTCTCCGCTTATGTCTATGTGGATATCCGTGAGCGTGACATTGGCTCTTATGTTGCCGAGGCGCGCAAGGCGGTGACTGCGCAAGTGAAATTTCCACCCGGTTACTACGCTACATGGAGTGGGCAGTTCGAGTACATGGAGCGGGCAGCGGCCAAGATGAAAATCGTCATCCCGATCACCTTGCTGCTGATTTTCCTGTTGCTCTACTTGAATTTCCAACGTGTCACCGAGTCCTTGGTGGTCATGTTGTCTGTGCCTTTTGCCTTGGTAGGCGGGGTGTGGCTGTTGTGGCTACTTGATTACAATCTGAGTGTGGCGGTAGCGGTAGGTTTCATCGCACTGGCTGGTGTGGCAGCGGAGACCGGTGTGGTGATGCTGATCTATCTAGAGAAGTCATGGCAGGAGATCAAGACGAATCGCGCTGATAGCGGTCATGCACTGACCGCACATGATTTGCATGCCGCCATCATGCATGGTGCGGTCGAGCGGGTGCGACCCAAGATGATGACGGTGGTGGCGATCATGGCTGGTTTGCTGCCCATCTTGTGGAGCAGCGGTACGGGCTCAGAAGTGATGCGCCGTATCGCTGCACCGATGGTGGGCGGGATGATCTCCTCGGCGATATTGACGCTGTTGGTGATTCCCGTCATCTACGCACTGATCAAATATAAAGAGATACCGTCTGCCGATGAGGATGCGGCGACAATCAAAGATACAGATACATCTTCACTCACCTTAACTGAAAGGAAATAGCATGAATACATACAAACATCTGATGGCGGGTCTAATAACAATCGCATTGGCCGCGACCAGCGCAGTCGCCATGGCCGAATCTATGCACCATGATCATGACATGATGTCGCATGAGCCCGTGTCCATGCATCACGAAGCACAGGCTGCTTCACACAAGGGTGTGGGCGTGCTCAAAGCGGTGAATCAAAAATTAGGTAAGGTTCAGATATCCCACGAAGCCATCACGTCATTGAAATGGCCGGCAATGACGATGTGGTTCAAGTTGGAAACCGCGCTACCACAAGGCGTAAAGGTGGGTGATAAAGTGAATTTTGAATTAGTACCCAATGGCAAGAAATGGCAGATTGGCAAGCTTGAACATCGAGATTAGTAGCTAAAAGGTCGTATTGTTTTTGTGCTCTGCTACGAGAAATGGAGGACGTTATGTTGACCAAGGATATTGTTTGCGAAATGCAAGTCGAAGCAGGCGAGTTGGGCATTGAGCATATGGGCGTTGCTTATGCTTTTTGTTCGGAACAATGTCGAGAGCGATTTGAGGCGAATCCTCACTTGTATGTTGGTCTGCCTGGGCAAAAGTCACCCAAGCAGCAGGGTTTGAGCGTTATAAAACAAAGACACTTAAAACTTGATACACCATTGGCAGCAAGTGAAGCAGAGGAAGTTCAGCAAGAAATCCTATCCATGATGGGCATTGTTTCCTTAGAAATAGAGCGTGATGGTGTGGCTATCACTTATGACTTATTGCAAGCAACATCGGAGCAGATTGAAAGTCGATTACTACAAGTTGGGATACGACTCGGAAGTAGTTTGGGTGAAAGACTGCGACGCGCATTTATTCATTATGAGGAGGACTGCAAGGTGGGGAATATGGAAGTCCAACCTTGTAAACACAATCATGGGCATTAGTTTTTACATGTTGAATTCACTTCACAAGTGGGAGATATCATGAATAAAGCACAACAAGATCCCGTATGCGGCATGACAGTGAAACCCGAGTCGCCGCATCACTATGAATATCACGGTGTCGAATATCGTTTTTGCAGCGCGAAGTGCGCAGCCAAATTTCAGGCTGCGCCGGAAAGTTTTCTTAATCCGCGTCAGACGGAAGCTGCTACATCTAAGCAGGGTGCGATGTACACCTGTCCTATGCATCCGGAAATCCACCAGCCTACACTAGGCAGCTGCCCCAAGTGTGGCATGTCGCTGGAATTGGAATCGCCGACGCTAGCTGCGGTTGAATACACTTGCCCAATGCACCCAGAAGTGGTGAGCGATAAACCTGGCAGTTGCCCGAAATGCGGTATGGCTTTGGAACCACGCGACGCATCTGTCGAAGGAGATAACATCGAGTTGAACGATATGACGCGGCGCTTCTGGTTTAGCACGGTGCTGGCCTTACCGGTCTTTCTACTGGCGATGGGCGCGGATATTTTTCCTTCGATTATGCCGGCAGCATTCACGCCCCCCTTGATTCAGTGGATAGAGTTTTTGCTGGCCACTCCGGTGGTGGTATGGGGAGGCTGGCCTATCTTCCAACGCGGATGGGCTTCGGTTGTAAATCGTAGCCTCAATATGTTCACCCTGATCGCGCTGGGCGTCGGCGTGGCATGGGTATTCAGTATCGGGGCCATGTTCTTGCCGAACCTGTTTCCCCCAACGATGCGCAGCATGGGCGGCTTGGTGCCGGTTTATTTTGAGGCCGCCGCTGTCATCATGGCATTGGTGTTGCTGGGACAGGTGATGGAGTTGCGCGCGCGTAGCCAGACCAGCGCCGCAATCAAGCTGCTGTTGGGACTCGCCCCCAAGATCGCGCGCATCGTGCGCAGCAACGGTAACGAGGAAGATATTCCACTGGAACAGGTACAGCCGGGCGATGTGCTGCGCGTGCGTCCCGGCGAAAAAGTACCTGTGGACGGAGTGGTGCTGGAAGGCACGAGCGCGCTGGATGAATCGATGGTGACCGGCGAATCTATCCCGGTGGAAAAGACTACGGATGCACGATTGATTGGTGCCACGGTGAACGGCACGGGTAGTTTGCTGATGCGCGCCGAACGAGTCGGTGCCGACACACTGCTGGCGCAGATCGTGCACATGGTGAGCGAAGCCCAGCGTTCTCGTGCACCCATACAGCGATTGGCGGATGTTGCAGCGTCTTACTTTGTTCCCGTGGTTGTGGGGGTCGCGCTGGTCACCCTAGTCGTGTGGGGTCTGTGGGGACCAGAGCCACGTTTGGCGCACGCTATCGTCAATGCGGTGGCTGTACTCATCATCGCCTGTCCTTGCGCGTTGGGGTTGGCCACGCCGATGTCCATCATGGTGGGTACCGGGCGCGGAGCGCAAGCAGGTGTATTAATCAAGAACGCCGAAGCGCTGGAGATTATGGAGAAGGTGAACACGCTGGTGGTGGACAAGACCGGCACGCTGACCGAAGGCAAACCAAAATTGACATTGGTGTTCGCCCTTGCGGGCTTTAATGAACACGAAGTTCTGCGCTTGGGGGCTAGCCTTGAACGTGCGAGTGAGCATCCGTTAGCGGCAGCCATCGTTCAGGGTGCGCAGGAAAAGAATTTGACGCTGGTTTCAGTCACTGACTTCCATTCCATCACCGGCAAGGGTGTATCCGGAAGCGTCGAAGGCCACACCGTCGCATTGGGAAATCTCAAACTATTCGAAGAACTGGACATTGCCGCGGGTCAATTGACCACACGTGCCGATGCACTGCGCGCTGATGGACAGACCGTTATGTTGCTGTCTATAGATGGACAAGCGGCAGGACTGCTAGGCGTGGCCGATCCGGTCAAGGAATCTACACCAGATGCGATTCGCGCACTACATGAAGAGGGTATCCAAGTCATTATGCTGACTGGCGACAACTTAATCACAGCACAAGCGGTTGCGCGCAAGCTAGGCATTGACCGAGTAGAAGCGGAAGTTCTCCCCGAACAGAAGTCTGCCATCGTGAAACAACTACAGGCACAGGGACGCATCGTGGCGATGGCTGGTGACGGCATCAATGACGCACCTGCGTTAGCACAGGCACAAGTGGGTATCGCCATGGGCACCGGCACCGATGTGGCGATGGAAAGTGCTGGCATCACTTTGATCAAGGGTGATTTGCGTGGCATCGTGCGTGCTGTGCGCTTGTCGCGTGCGACGATGAAGAACATCCGCCAGAACTTGTTCTTTGCCTTCATTTACAACATGCTGGGTATACCGATTGCGGCAGGTGTACTTTATCCAATTTTTGGATTATTGCTTACGCCCATCATTGCAGCAGCAGCGATGAGTTTTAGTTCGGTGTCGGTAATATTGAATGCATTGCGATTGAGTAAACAAAAACTTTGAGTCACCCGGCAGCATGATGTTTTTTTGGGTGAGGCTGAAAATAAAAAACCTCGCCGGAGCGAGGTTTGGTATTGGTGGGTGCTGACGGGGTCGAACCGCCGACAATCGCCTTGTAAGGGCGGTGCTCTACCAACTGAGCTAAGCACCCGTGTAAGAGCCGCGCATTATAGTGAGCAAAAAATAAAACGCAAGAGGGTAGCGAAATATTTTTCATGCATGTTCTTTGCGCAGTGTTTGTCGGGCTGTAGGGGGTATTCAGTCACTGGATATTGCGCAAGTCATACTTACTTGCGATTGGTCGCAAGGACGAGCTGAAGTTATATCCTTTGTGCCGCATAGGCAAAGTCCGTAAAATGCGCGACTTATTTTTGTTTCTGGCTATGTCATGACCACACGTACTCGTTTTGCTCCCAGTCCTACCGGCTATCTACATATTGGCGGCGCGCGTACCGCGCTGTTCTCTTGGGCGTATGCGCGCAAGTTGGGCGGGACGTTCATTCTGCGTATCGAGGACACTGATCTGGAGCGCTCATCGCAAGAATCTGTGCAGGCGATTTTGGATGGTATGGCGTGGCTGAATCTAGGTCACGACGAAGGCCCGTTCTATCAGATGCAACGCATGGACAGATACAAGGTGGTTTTGCAGCAGATGTTGGATGAAGGCAAGGCGTATTACTGCTACACCACACCTGCCGAATTGGAGGCGATGCGTGAGGCGCAACGTGCCAAGGGTGAAAAGCCGCGCTATGACGGCACTTGGCGTCCCGAGCAGGGTAAGGTGTTGCCGACTCCGCCGGCGGACGTGAAGCCTGTGGTGCGTTTTAAGAATCCCATGCATGGCGTGGCAGCTTGGGACGATATGGTCAAAGGCAAGATCGTGTTCGAGAACAGCGAGCTGGATGATTTAATCATCGCGCGTCAGGACGGCACGCCGACTTACAACTTCTGCGTGGTCATAGACGATTGGGATATGGGCATCACCCAGGTGATACGCGGTGACGATCACGTGAATAATACCCCTCGCCAGATCAATATCCTCAAGGCCTTGGGTGCGACCCTGCCGCAGTATGCGCATGTGCCGATGATCTTGGGTTCGGACGGTGAGCGTCTGTCTAAGCGCCATGGCGCGGTCGGCGTGATGCAATATGAGGAAGACGGTTTTCTGCCTGAAGCCTTGATCAATTATCTGGCACGTTTGGGTTGGTCACACGGTGATGAGGAGATATTCTCTGTCGAACAATTGGTGGAATGGTTCGACCTGGAGCACATCAGTAAATCTGCTGCGCAATTCAATCCAGAGAAATTGCGCTGGTTAAACCAGCATTACATCAAGCTCGCTGACAATGAACGTCTGGCAGCATGGGTGAGCAAGCATCTGGACAAGCGAGGTGTGACGGTGAGCGATGCGCCTGCGTTGACTGCGGTGATCGCGCTGTACAAGGAGCGTGTAGCAACACTGGTGGAGTTGGCGAACGAAGTGGCGGTGTACTACAGCGATGTGCAGCCTGCTGCGGAATTATTGGAAACACACCTGACAGCGGAAGTGTTGCCGGCGTTGCGTGAGCTTGCTGAGCGATTTGCGGATATCGCCTGGGAGGCACCTGTGGTCGCCGCGACCATCAAGGAATTGTTAGCCAAACACAATCTCAAAATGCCTAAATTGGCGATGCCAGTACGTGTGATGTTGGTGGGTCAAACGCACACGCCATCGGTTGATGCAGTGATCACAATGTTCCCTAGAGCCCTTGTGCTACAACGCTTGCAGAGATATCTGTAAAAAGTTTAAAACTTTCTTTACAAGGTAGGGGTGCATCACTATAATGCGCGCTCTTTCGGGGTACGAGGGGGTATAGCTCAGCTGGTAGAGCGCTTGCATGGCATGCAAGAGGTCAGCGGTTCGACTCCGCTTACCTCCACCAAAAGAGCAGTTTAGTAGTAACGAAGTCCCCATCGTCTAGAGGCCTAGGACATCGCCCTTTCACGGCGGTAACACGAGTTCGAATCTCGTTGGGGACGCCAGACAAATAAAAGATGCTGAGGTCGTGAGCATCTTTTTTTATTTAGTAACAGTAGTACGCAGTCCCCATCGTCTAGAGGCCTAGGACATCGCCCTTTCACGGCGGTAACACGAGTTCGAATCTCGTTGGGGACGCCAGACAAAATAAAAAGACGCTTAGAAATAAGCGTCTTTTTTTTGCGTCTGTATCGCAGGTTTAGTGTTGTTGTCATGAATATATATAGGCCATAAAATCCCCAGTAAAATTACTGGGCATTCTCGATTGCTGTGGCATAATTATTCCAATCCTTATGGAATTTTGATTGCCCACATGAATTTGGTGATTTTCGCTCGATATTTCATATTCACTTTATTACTCTGCTGGTTCAGCGGACAGTCCTATGCGCAAGAAGTTCGAGTCGGAGTCTATGAGAACTACCCCAAGATATTCATAGATGAGCAGGGCAAACCTGCTGGGATATTGATCGACCTTCTGGAAGCCATCGCTGCCCAATCCGACTGGCAATTAAGTTATCAGACTTGTGCATGGCAACAGTGTCTAGACGAACTATCCGCAGGTAAGTTGGATCTGATGCCTGATATGACATATAGCAGCGAGCGAGATGCCAGCTTCGATTTTCATCAAACTCCTGCGCTTTATAGTTGGTCACAAGTCTATCGTCGTGCAGACCTGATCATCACCTCACCTCTAGATCTTGATAAGAAGAAGGTCACTGTCCTTAAGGGTAGCATCCAACAGCAAGGCTTAAAATCACTAGAAGAAGGCTATGGCATTCATATGCAGATCATGCTCGTGGATAGTCAAGATGAAGCGTTCAAGATGGTGGAGCAAGGCAAAGCCGATGCGGGCGTCAGCGGGAAATATTTTGGTGAGAACAAAGCTAGGCAATATCATTTGTTAGAGACGCCTATCGTGTTCCAGCCTGCACGCTTGTTCTATGTGACTAAACATGGATACAAGCACGAGTTACTGGTCGTTATAGAGCGCTATTTGGATAGCGCATTGCGTGATCCACATTCTGAGTACTACAAAATCCTTAAACGTTGGGGTGGCGCACCGCAAAAAGAATTCATACCTCAAAGTGTATGGCTGAGCCTGTTAGCATTGTTGGGGCTAGCAGTGATGTTCTTGCTCAACTCGCTCATGTTGCGCAAGCGCGTGCAGCAGCGCACACAGCAACTTTCAGAGCAGAAGTCTAGTTTGCAGGCGACTTTGGATGCCATGCCAGACCTGATGTTCGAGATTGATCTGGAAGGTCGCTACCTAGATTACCACTCACCGCGCACCGAGTTGTTACTTGTGCCTGCAGCATCACTATTGGGTAAAACTTTGTATGAGGTTATGCATCAGGAGGCTGCAGATATCTGCATGGCTGCGATACGTGAGGCGGATCAGTATGATTTTTCTCAGGGCAAGCAGATCGACTTGCAACTACCCGATGGTAAGCATAGCTTCGAACTGTCAGTAGCCAAAAAATCTAAGCAACAGCAGGGGCTCCCCAGCTTCATCGTCTTGTCGCGTGATGTGACTGAGCGCATATTAAATCTTGCCAAGATAAAGCGGCTGGGCCAGCTATATGCGGCACTAAGTCAATGCAACCAGGCCATTGTCCGCTGCCAAGATGAAAAGGAATTATTCCCACAGATATGTAGCGATGCAGTGAATTTCGGGGCCATGAAAATGGCTTGGATAGGGATGTTGGATGGTGACATGATCAAGCCAGTCGCATCTTTCGGCGTAGGTGTGGAGTATCTGGATAAGATTGAAATATCAACCTCGTCTCAGCATCCGAGCGGGTTAGGGCCAACTGGGACCGCGGTACGAGAGAATCATCCAGTGTGGTGCCAAGATTTCTTGCACGATGTGAGTACAGCGCCCTGGCGTGAACGCGGTGAGCGTTTTGGTTGGGCTGCCTCGGCATCTCTGCCATTACTACGTCAAGGTAAAGTCGTCGGCTCTTTCACACTCTATGCAGGCGAGAAAGATGCTTTCGATGAGGAAGCACGTAAGTTGTTGTTGGAAATGGCGATAGATATCAGCTTTGCCTTAGATAAGTTTGCTGATGCACGTGATTTTCTGCGTGTGCAGGAAGAGAAGTTGAGCAACGAGGCGCGCTATCACAAATTGTTCGCGTCTCTGATCTCGGGATTTGCTTTGCATGAGATTATTTGCGATGAGCAAGGTGTGCCTGTCGACTACCGCTTCTTGGAGGTGAATGCTGCTTTCGAGACACTCACAGGCTTGCGTCAACAAGATTTAATTGGACGGACTGCGCTGGAGGTTATCCCGAATCTGGAAAAAATCTGGATAGAGCGCTACGGTGTAGTCGCGTTGACTGGGCAATCTGCGCAGTTTGAATATGAATCAGGCCCACTCGGCAAGAGCTATGAGGTCTCAGCCTATTCACCTCAGCATGGACAATTCGTCACACTGTTCACTGACACGACTGAACGACATCAGATGATGGCAGACTTACGCGACAGTGAAAGCAAGCTATCTGTAATATTGGATAGTGTGGAAGCTGCTATCTATATCAAAGATACTCAGCACCGATATCAATATGCCAATCGCATGGTGTGTGAGATGTTAGGTAAGCCGTTGGAAGAAATCGTAGGCCGTGAGGACGCAGACTTCTTTAATCATAAGATCGCAACTAGACTCCGTCGTCATGATGAAGCCGTGTTACTGCGGGGAGAGCGTGTCTCCAAAGAAGAGCACAATACTCAAAACGGTCAGGCTACTAAGACCTACCTATCTGTGAAAATTCCACTGCGTGATAGCGAAGGCCATATATATGCATTGTGCGGTATCTCCACCGATATCACGCAGATTAAGGTGATGCAGGACGAATTGGTCAAGCTCAGCTTGGCGGTGGAGCAGAGTCCAAGCTCCATTGTGGTCACTGATCTTGCCGCCAATATTCTCTATGCCAACCAGGCCTTCACCAGCCAGACTGGATATACTTTGGAGGAAGTGAAAGGTCTGAATCCGCGCATTCTGCATTCTGGCAAGACGCCTAAGAAGACATATGATGATATGTGGGCACAGCTCACACAAGGTCTGCTATGGGAAGGCGAGCTGTATAACAAGCGCAAGGATGGCAGCGAATATACAGAGTTCGCCAAAATTTCACCAGTGCGGGATAGTGGTGGCAAGATCACCAGCTATCTGGCGATCAAGGATGACGTGACAGAGAAGAAGCGCATCGCGGAGCGTATGGAGTATCTGGCGCATTTTGATCAGCTCACAGGCTTGCCTAACCGTACGCTGCTGCGTGATCACTTTATTTTTACCCTCAGCCTGGCTCAACGTAGCAATGAGCATGTGACCATCATGCTGCTCGATCTGGATTATTTCAAAAACATCAATGACACCTTGGGACACAGCATCGGCGATGAGATGTTGATGGAGGTTGCGGCGCGACTCAAGCATGCCTTGCGCGATGAAGATACCGTTTCGCGCATGGGAGGTGATGAGTTTGTGTTTATCTTCCCAGCTACCAATGCGACTGGTGCGGCCACGGTTGCTGCAAAACTGTTGGCAGTGGTGGCAGAGCCCATGAGTATAGAGGGTCACGAATTGATTACGACCGCCTCAGTAGGTATCGCGCTCTATCCTGAAGATGGCATCGATATGGAAGCACTGTATAAGAATGCCGATGCGGCGATGTATCAGGCTAAACAAGCAGGGCGTGATAGCTATAAGTTCTATACCCAAGCGATGCAGATTAATTCGGAACGTAATCTGCGATTGGCCAGTGATCTGCGTTATGCATTGTCACGTCAGCAGTTGGTGCTGCACTACCAACCTCAGGTGTCCATGCTGGATGGGCATGTCCTTGGTGCGGAGGCATTGTTGCGCTGGCAACATCCCGAGTTGGGCATGATTTCACCTGCAGAGTTTATCCCTATCGCTGAAGACTCGGGCTTGATCATCCCTATAGGAGAATGGGTGTTGCGTACTGCAGTTAGGCAGATGAAGGATTGGCAAGAAATGCGCATGCCCAACATGATGGTGGCTGTTAATTTGTCTACCGTACAGTTTCGTCATGCTAATCTAGTGCAAGTCGTTACCGATATCCTGGAGGAAACGGGGTTGCCTGCACGTAATTTGGAATTGGAATTGACCGAGGCGGTGGCGATGGATAATCCTCAGGCTGCAATAGCGGTGATGAATAAATTGGACGCCTACGGTGTGCGTATGTCCATAGATGATTTTGGTACCGGCTATTCTTCACTCAGTTATTTGAAGCAATTCAAGGTTTATAAGCTCAAGATTGATCAATCCTTTGTGCGCGATATATCTATCAACAGCGAAGATAAGGCCATCGTCTCGGCCATCATCAACTTGGCCAACAGCCTAGGCATGCATACCATCGCCGAAGGGGTTGAGACACCTGAGCAACTTGCTTTTCTGAAGATGAAGGGATGCGAGGAGGCACAAGGATATTTCTTTAGCAAACCGCTCTCGGCTGATGACTTCGCAGCCTATGTGCAAACTTCCCTATCTGAAAAGTGATTCAGATCAGCGTGCCTTAATGTTGTTGCAAAGCGGTGGAGTCCGGTCTGATTGGCAGCGATAGCCTGTTTAGTGTGCCGTTCTGTTCTATCGTTACATGATCACGTTCCACTTCTTGTATACGCACACCGGGTTTGATTTCCCTATTTATTCGATAAGGACGTGCCGCTGCACCATCAACTGCGATGATGGCGATGCTCTCACTCGGACGGTCGGCGACGATGATGCCGGTAAGTTGAAAGTTACTCATGCCGTTGGTGGAGACACCCCCAAGTAATGCTGTCGCAGCGGTCAGCGGTATGCTCGCTTGCAGCGGTGCGGGGGGGGCGACGATAGGACGGGCCGCAGGTTGCAACCATTGCATACCCCAATATGCAGTGGTTGCACATAAGGCGATGAATAAGATGGAGTTGCTGATGAGGGGAGTCCGTTTCATTTCTTTCCTTGTGACACATATCGGAATATGTGAGGAGTAATTTTTTGTGAGTAACCTAGCATCGTGACGGAGTTTGGATTAATTAACGAACCAATTGGTTGATCTCGATGATGGGCATCAGCACGGCCAGCACGATGAGTAGGACGACTACACCCATTGCCAATATCAACGCGGGTTCTAACAGTCCAGCGATGGTCATGGCGCGGCGTTCCAGATCACTTTCTTGTGCATTTGCGGCGCGTTGCAACATGGCTGGCAATTCTCCTGTGGCTTCGCCCGCTCGTATCATGTGTATGAGCATGGCAGGGAAGTGTGGATGTGCAGCGAGTGCGGTGGCTAGGCCCACACCTTCGCGTACGCGGTTGGTCGCAGCATCGACTTGGGCGCGCATGGCGAGGTTGGTGAGCGTATCGCGACTGGTTTGCAAGGCTTGTAATATCGGCACGCCCGAGCCGCAGGTGATGGCTAGCGTACTGGCGAAGCGGGCGGTATTGAGGCTGCGTTCGAAGCGTCCGTATAGTGGTGCGGTCAACAGCCAAGTATGGAACCGCAGTTTGATGGCGGGGTCACGCAGGGCGCGTCGCCAGGCATAGATTGCAGCGGCAATGATTGCCGCGACTATCCATCCGTAGTTACGCACGAAGTCTGAGATCCCCAACATCACCACGGTCAGGAAAGGGAGTTTCTGCTTGGTGTTTGCGAATACCGAAACGATCTGTGGTACTACATAGGTGAGCAAAAATATCACGATGGCGAAGGCGACCACGGTGACAATGGCGGGATAAGTGAAGGCCAACTTGATCTTCTGTACTAAGGCGTTACGACGTTCAATGTAGTCGGCGAGTCTAGATAAGACCTTGTCCAATTGACCGATGTGCTCACCACTTGCGACTAGGGCGCGATAGATGTCCGCAAAATCCTGTGGATGATCAGCCAATGCATGCGATAGGGAGTTACCCGCTAACACTGATGCACGTATCGAGGCCACCAGATCACGCATATAGATGCGTTCAGCTTGTTCTTGTAGCGCGGAGAAGGCTTGTTCCAGCGGCAGGCTGGCTTCCAGTAGGCTGGCTAATTGGCGTGTGAATAAAGCCAATTCCACGGTCGACAATCGATCGCCGAAAGCACGCTTGCGTGTCGCACCCGCCTCATCCACAGCAAGGGCTTCGACGTGTATGGGCAGCAGTCCCAAGCCACGCAGATTAGCCCGCGCAGCACGTGCGCTATCGGCATTCACCACGCCCTTGCTGGTGTGTCCTTGTGCATCTGCGGCTTCATAGCGGAAAGCTGCCATGTCACTCCTTGGTGACGCGTATTAATTCAGCCTGAGTGGTGGTGCCGTCAGCCAACCAGCGTGACCCATCCTCGCGCATGGTATGCATGCCATCGTGTATCGCCGCTAGTCGTATCTCGGCCTCCGAGGCTAGATTGTGTATCTGCGCACGTATTGCTTCAGTGGTCAGCAGTAATTCATACACGCCCACACGCCCCTGATAACCGGTTTGTGCGCAGACATCGCAACCCTTTGCCTGCCAGTTTGTGCCGTCGTAGGTTTTGCAATGCGGACAGAGTTTGCGCACCAAGCGCTGTGCAACCACACCCAGCAGTGATGATGAAAGTAAGAAGGGTTCTATGCCCATATCTAACAGTCGAGTCACGGCGGCGGCGGCGTCATTGGTGTGCAAAGTGGCTAGCACCAAGTGCCCAGTCAGCGATGCTTGTACGGCAATCTGTGCAGTCTCTAGATCGCGTATCTCACCTATCATGATGATGTCTGGGTCTTGGCGCAGGATGGCACGCAGCGCTTTGGCAAAGGTCATATCGATGCGCGGATTGACCTGGGTCTGGCCTATGCCTTCCAGCTCGTATTCAACTGGGTCCTCCACGGTGAGGATGTTGCTACGGTTGTCGTTCAAGCGCGACAGCGCGGCGTACAGGGTTGTAGTCTTGCCTGAACCGGTAGGGCCAGTGACCAGCACGATGCCATGCGGTTGCGCGATGAGTTTATCGAACTGCGCCAGCACTTCCGCACCCATGCCTAGATGCTGCAAACCCAGTTGTCCGGCTTGTTTATCCAATAGACGCAATACCGCACGCTCACCGTGTCCTGTAGGCAGTGTGGAGACGCGCACGTCGACTGATTTGCCACCCACGCGCAAGGTGATACGACCATCTTGCGGCAGACGCTTTTCGGCGATGTCCAGCTGCGCCATGATTTTGATACGCGAAATTAATGAAGCATGAATGGCCTTTTTGGGGCGCACGATGTCGCGCAAGCTACCGTCAACACGAAAGCGCACCACTGAAATTTGTTCATAGGGTTCGATATGGATGTCGGAAGCACCTTCGCGCAAGGCTTGGGTGAGCAGGGCGTTAATCATACGTATCACCGGCGCGTCGTCACTGGCATCAAGCAGATCGGTGACTGCCGGCAGATCTTGCATCAACTTATTCAGATCGACATCCGACTCATATTCGTCTATCACTTGTGCTGCATCGCCCCCCGAGTCTGCATAGGCTGTTGCGATAGCCGCTTGGAGTTCTGTATTGGGTAGGCGAGTTAGGTGTATCTGTCCAAAATGGCGGCTTATTTCTGCGATGGCATGAGCCGGTGTGTCATTGCAGATGCTGACTTCTACGCCCGTATCTGCCGAGCACTTCGCTAATACTGCGTAGTCGCGGGCAAAGGCGTAAGGAAGTAAACGGGCATCCATTTGCATCATTCAGCCGTGGTGGCGCTGACAGCCGAAGTGGCTGGCGTACTTGAGGCAGGTTGGCTCAATTCCGAACTGAGTAACATCGCAGGATGGTTGGCGCTACGGTCGTACAAGTTGCCACCTACCAGTTGTCCGCCTTTGAGCTCGGGTAATAAGGGCGCATCCATATTGGGCATTAGCAAGGTGTCGTCGGGCTTGTTGTTGCGCTGAGCCGCACGTATGTATTCGTAGCGATCGCTCGCTAAATCCACACTCTGCTCGTTGTTGCGAACCACGGTAGGGCGGATGAAGACCATCAGATTAGTCTTGCTGTGAGTACGGCTGCGGTATTTGAACAGATTGCCCAGTATTGGGATATCGCCCAAGCCAGGGACTTTTTCTTCGTTGTCTTGCAGGTTGTCGTCTATCAAACCACCCAACACCACAATCTGTCCGTCATCCACCAATACATTGGTATCTATGGAGCGTTTGCTGGTAATCAATCCCGCAGTGTTCACGGTAGGTGAGATGGCAGAAGTCTCTTGATAGATCGCCATCTTCACCGTACCGCCTTGTGAAATCTGCGGTTTGACCTTGAGTGTCAGACCGATATCTTTGCGTTCGACAGTCTGGAAAGGATTTACGCCAGCAGCACCTGCTGAAGCCTGAGTCGTGTACTGACCCGTGACGAAAGGCACGTTCTGACCAACCACAATCTTGGCTTCTTCATTGTCCAAAGTGATGAGATTGGGCATAGAGAGGATGTTGGTCTTGGTGTCCGATTGTAGGGCGTGCACCAAGGCACCTAGGCCCATGCCTTTGGAGAGAAAGCCCAGCGTCAGACCGTTGCCAGGGGGCAGCGGTACGCCACCCGGTGCCAGTCTGGCCGCCGCTTGATTAGCGAGATTATTGCCGCCAGTCGAAAACGAGGTACCCGCGCCGCCAGAACCATTCACACCAGCGCCCAAGGTGCCCCATTGCACCCCGAACTCGGCCAGTTTGCTGGCATCTACTTCAACGATGAGGGCTTCGATATAGACCTGTGCGCGGCGTGCATCGAGCTGGTCGATGATAGAACGCAGATTGCGATAAACAGGCTCACTGGCGGTGATGATGAGGGTGTTGGTGGTAGGGTCGGCTTGTATATAGCCGCCTGCACTACCAGTAGTTAAGGGGGTTTGTACCGCAGTGACTTGGGCAGCTTGTGGACTGATCGCTGTAGTTGGCTGAGGCAAGCTACTGTCTGCAGACATGACTGAGCGCAACGTTAGAGCAAGCTTGGCAGCCTCGGCATTTTTGAGATAAACCACATGCACGTTGCCGGGCTGAGTCGTGGGTTGATCAAGTTTGGCGATTAGGGATTTGACCAGATTGGCACGCGCTTCTGTGGGGGCGCGCACGATCACGGTATTGGTGCGCGAGTCGGCCAAAGCCACACGTCCTGCATCAGAGTTGGTCGGTGTGCCGTTCTGTTCCAACAAGCGATTGACCATGGTGGCGATATCGGTGGCCACGGCATAGCGTATGTTGATGACATCGATGTTGTTGTTCGCAGGTGCATCCAATGAGGCGATGATCTTACCCAAGCGCAACAGATTCTCGGTGTAGTCGGTGATGATCAGGGTGTTGTTGCCAGGGTTGGCGTTGATGATGTTGTTGGGTGAGATCAAGGGGCGTAGGACGTTGACCAGATTGGCTGCAGACTCATGACTGAGATGGAATATCTGGGTGGCGACTTGATCGTTACGTGCATTATTGGACGAGACCAGACTGCCCTGTAACTTAGCATCGGATTCTGGTACGACCTTGCTGTAACCGTTGGCGCTGACCACTGCATAGCCTTGCATACGCAACACCGATGCTAACAGTTGTAGGGATTGCGCTTTGCTTAGCGGTTTTTCAGAGACTAGCGTGAGTGTGCCCTTCACACGTGGGTCTATGATGAAAGTCACCTCGGCATAATCGCCTATGGCTTTAATGACAGACTCGATATCAGCATTGACGAAGCTGAAGTTGGCCTGATTGGCGATGACAGGATTGCCAGTCGCTATTGTTTCTTCTGCGGCGCTGTAGGGGCTAACCGTGCAGAGCAGTAAGGTGAGTACTAAGTGTATATATCTCATGGCTTGTATTTTCATTTGGCTACTATAGCGATAAAACGATGACTTCTTTACCATTCATGATGCGGCGTTGTCCAAGTAGGTTGAGCAGATTCGCCAATTGCTGCTCATGACCCACAGCAGCCTCGGCAGTACCGTTGAATCTCAAGCGACCGTTTTCTAATTTCCCCGTACCGTTTAATAGTAAAGGACCCTGTTTTGAGGTGAGCGCTACATCTGCGCTTTGTCCCTGCCATGTGAAGCGCAGATTATAAGTACCTAAAGGATTGATGGGTGATAAGCGTGTGGCCATATCATCTAGTTGCAGATCCATGCTACCGATTAAATTTGCTTGGCCTTGCAATAGTGATAACTGTAACGGCTGCCAAACCAAACGCATCTGGCCATAAGGTCGTATCGTGTTAAGTGGTGCACCCAAGCTGGCTAAACGTTCTGCGGGCAGGGTGATGGCAGCTGGGCTGATGTTCACGGCATGCCAGTTTCCTGTGGCATGGATGGTGTCTGACAATGAA